>VAWV01000034.1 GCA_005883295.1 Actinomycetota bacterium | reverse complement strand
GCGAGCTGGTCGACCGCGACGAGATCCTGCGCAAGCTGGTCGACATCCAGTACAGCCGCAACGACCAGGCGCTCGGCCGCGGCAAGTTCCGCGTCCGCGGCGAGACGCTGGAGGTCTTCCCCGCCTACTCCGAGACCGCCTTCAGGGCCCGGTTCTTCGGCGACGAGATCGAGGCCGTCCAGCATTTCGACCCGCTCACCGGCGAGATCCTCGGCGAGCTCGAGCACATCGGCATCTGGCCCGCCACCCACTACGCCACCGACAGGCCGACCGTCGAGCGCGCGGTGGGCGAGATCCGCGACGAGCTCGAGGCCCGCTGCGCCGAGCTCGAGGCCCAGGGCAAGCTGCTGGAGTCCCACCGGCTCCGCCAGCGCACCCAGTTCGACATGGAGATGCTGCGCGAGCTCGGCTTCTGCAACGGGATCGAGAACTACTCGCGCATCCTCGACGGCCGCGCCCCGGGCGCCCGACCCTACTGCCTACTCGACTACTTCCCCGACGACTTCGTCTGCTTCGTCGATGAGTCGCACCAGACGATTCCCCAGATCGGCGGCATGTACGAGGGCGACCGCTCCCGCAAGCAGACGCTCGTGGAGTACGGGTTCCGGCTTCCGAGTGCGCTCGACAACCGGCCCCAGACCTTCGACGAGTTCCTGGCGATCGTGCCGCAGGTGGTGATGGTCTCGGCCACTCCAGGCGAGTTCGAGGAGACCCACTCCGCGCGGGTGGTCGAGCAGATCGTCCGGCCCACGGGGATCGTGGATCCGGAGGTCGAGGTGCGGGAGACCAGGAACCAGATCGACGACCTGATGAACGAGGTCCGCGCCAGGGCGGAGGACGGCGAGCGCACCCTGGTCACCACGCTCACCAAGAAGATGTCCGAGGACCTCACCGACTACCTGATGGAGTACGGCTTCCGGGTCCGCTACCTCCACTCGGAGATCGACACCCTGGAGCGGATCCAGATCATCCGCGACCTCCGGCTCGGCGAGTTCGACGTGCTGGTGGGGGTGAACCTGCTGCGGGAGGGGCTCGACCTGCCCGAGGTGTCGCTGGTCTGCATCATCGACGCGGACAAGGAGGGCTTCCTCCGTGGCGAGACCTCGCTGATCCAGACCATCGGCCGCGCGGCCAGGAACGTACGCGGCCGGGTGATCATGTACGCCGACAAGGAGTCGGCGGCCATGCGCCGCGCGATCGGGGAGACCGACCGGCGCCGGGCGATCCAGCGGGCGTACAACGAGGAGCACGGGATCACCCCCGAGACGGTCCGGAAGGGGATCTCCGACATCACGGACTTCCTGGCGCTCGAATCCAAGGTCCCCCGGGGCAGCCGGCGCTCGCGGCGCCGCGACCGGGACGGCATGCAGCCGGAAGAGATCTCGCGCACGATCGTGGAGCTCGAGGAGGAGATGCTGCTCGCGGCTGACGACCTCCGCTTCGAGTACGCGGCCAAGCTCCGCGACGAGATCAAGGCCCTGCGTCAGGAGCTCGAGGAAGCCGAGGCGCGGGCCTGACGGGGCGGGCGTACCCATTGGACGCCCTCAGCGCGGCTGCGGTACGCTGCGCGCCTCTGTAAGGACAGTAACTGGGGGACATCTAACTTGGAACTGGATCGTCACTTCATCGAGCGCAATGACTTCTCCGCCACACGGCGGGGATACGACCCGGACGAGGTCGACCGGCACCTGCGCGAGATCGGGGACGCCGTGGCCGAGCTCAAGCGCCAGCAGAGGCCGTCCCCCTCATCGCTCGCGAGCGCCGCGGCCGAGCAGGTGCGGTCAATCGTCGAGGCGGCCGAGAAGAGCGCCGCCGACATCCAGGCTCAGGCGGAGGATGAGGCTCGGCGCATCACCGCCGACGCCAGCCAGCGCGCGCGCGAGACCCGCGAGCGCGCTGACGCCGACGCCGTGGACCGGGTCAGCAAGGCCGAGGACGCCAGCAACCGGATGCTGGAGCGGGCGAACGGGGTGGAGGGCGAGATCGACAGCCTGCTCGCCAACCTGCGCTCCGCCGCGAGCACGCTGGTGGACAACCTGAACGGGGGCGCCAGCTCCCTCCAGACGGAGCTCGAATCCTTCCGTGCCGAGTTCGCGGGCATCCGCGAGTCCCGTCTCGAGCCGACGTCGGCCGAGGGTGCACGGTTCGCCGAGCCCGACGTCGCCGCGGAGCCCGAGGTCGCCCCGATGGCCGAGCCCGAGGCCGAGGCGTACGAGGAGGCCGCGCCGCCCGAGCCCGAGGCGGTCGAGGAGCCGGCCGCGGACATCGGCGCCGACACGGCGGTCATCGAGCCGGAGCCCGAAGCCGTGCCCGAGCCGGAGCCCGCGCCCGAGCCGCCGGCGGCTGAGCCGGGTGGCCGGTCCATTCGCGGCGCGGAGGGTGCCCGGCTGATCGCGCTCAACATGGCGCTCAACGGCACGCCGCGCGACGAGACCGCCCGCTACCTCGCGCAGAACTTCGAGCTCGACGACCAGGACGCCCTGCTCGACGAGGTCTACGCGCGGGTCGGCGGCTGACGGGTTAGGGACGGGCCGCTCAGGCGGGCGGGTCCCGTCCGGCGCGGCGTTCCCCACTGCCTCCTGAACGGCAATAGCCGGCAGCGACGAACGACGGCGCCGGCCACCCCCACGCGCCTTGCCGCCCCGTTATTGCCCGCTGTAGGGTCCGCCTGTGCCTAGGCCGGACATCGCGGGTCAGACGATCCTCATCACCGGGGCCGCTCGCGGCATCGGCGCCGCGTCAGCCAAGGCGCTGGCACGGCGCGGCGCGCGCCTCTCGCTCGTGGGGCTCGAGCCCGAGCTGCTCCAGGCCGTTGCGGCTGAGTGCGGGCCGGAGGCCGTCTGGTTCGAGGCAGACGTGCGGGATGCCGGGGCGCTCGAGCAGGCGGTCGAGGGCACAGTCGAGCGCTTTGGCGGCGTCGACGTGGCCGTGGCGAACGCGGGCATCGTCGCGGCGCTGCCGGTGGCGTACTCCGATCTCGCCTCGATGGAGCGCGTCCTCGAGGTCGACCTGATTGGAGCGATCCGCACGCTCAAGCTGTGCCTGCCCCACGTGACCGCGAGCCGCGGGTACCTCCTGCCGGTCGCTTCCGTGGCGGCGGTTGCGCACCCTCCGATGATCGCGGCCTATTCCGCGGCCAAGGCCGGGCTCGAGGCGTTCGCGAACGCCATGCGGATCGAGGTCAAGCACACCGGGGTTGACGTGGGCGTGGCGTACTTCTCATGGATCGACACCGAGATGGTCCGCGGGGGCGACGAGCGCAGCGACTTCGCGTTCATGCGAAGCGGACTGCGGGGGCCGTTCGCCCGCACCCACCCGGTTTCGAAGGCGGCTGACGCCATCGTGCGCGGGATCGAGCGCCGCTCCCGCTGGGTGGCCCATCCGGCCTGGGTCAAGGCGGCCATCGTCCTGCGCGGGGTGATGCCGTTCGTCGGCGGGGCCCAGATCGAGGCCCGGATGGTCGAGCTCAGTCGCCTCTCCGCCGAGGAGGCGGAGCGGCTTGGCGAGCGGGCGGCGGCACCGGTCGGCGCGGGCGGCGAGGCCGCCCTGCGCTCACCTGCGCACCGCTAGGACACTGGGGGAGGCCCGCGCCGCTAGCGCGAGGCCGCCGCGGACTTCGGCGGTGTCGCCCGGGCGATCTTGTGTTTCTTGGCGGCGCTCTTCGCCCAGCGCTCCAGCGCCTTGAAGGTCTTCCCGACCTTGCCCTCGCGGGTTGTCCAGCGCCTTCTGGAACGCGCGCGGGAGGTACTTGGCGCGGAAGCTCTCGCCCCGCGCGTACCTCCCGCTCGCCATGAAGCCGTACTCGGTCAGGTACAGGTCGAGCGGCGCGCCGAGCGGCGTGTTCATCCGGTGTTCGGCGGCGAGCTTGTCGAGCGCGTGCGTCAGGTTCGAGAGGGTCTCCAGCGTCGCGTTGTCCCTGCCGGGATAGTGGTAGTAGAGGGAGTGGCGGAAGTCGTACGGGTGGTGGGCGAAGCCGTCGGCCTTGACCTTCCCGTAGTGGACGACCCGCTTGATGAACCAGATCGGCGCCGTCGCGCGGCCGCTCTGCGCGTACGGGGCGGTCTCCCCGAACAGGATCTTGGCCCTCGGGTCGATCTTCTTGATCCACTTCCAGGCGTTCGTGTACATCCGGTAGTAGATCTTCGGCGCCTCGCTCATCGGTGAGAGCCAGCTCACGTAGTTCGGCTCGTTCCAGATGCCGTAGCGGGCGACGTGACCCCGGAAGTGCCGCGCGACGACCTTCACGAAGCTGGTGAAGTACTTGGTCTTGATGCGGTAGTCGCCGACCCGTCCGTTCCCCGTGGCCCAGGCGGGGGCGAAGCCGCTGATCGTGATCTGGAGCTTCATGCCGCGCTTGCGCGCCGCGAGGTAGAGCTTGTCGTAGCCGTTGAAGCTGTAGCGGACGTGCTTCGGCTTCGTGCGGCGGTGGGGGTGGTTGACCACCGAGGACCACGGGATGTTGACCCGGATCCAGGTGACCTTGAGCTTGGCCGCCAGCTTGAGGTCCTTGCTGCGCTTGATGGGGGTGTTGGAGACGAGCGGGCCGTCGTCCTGGATCGCCACCTCCATCCGGTTCGCGGCGCGCGCAGGCGCGCCCGTGGCGGCGAGGCACGTCGCGACGATGGCCGCGACCAGCGTTGTATTGCACAGTCCGGTCATACGAAAGCCCCTGCGGAAGGAGGTCGAGCGCGACGAGTGTATTGACCCCGTTCGGCACAACCCGGCAACGGCCTCTAAGTTGCCCCTTCGATGCTTCGGTCAAACCAGACGGTCGCGTTAACGCTCGCGCTCGTGGCGGTCGCCACTTTCGTGACGCCCGCGAAAGCTCTGCAAAACGGGCTGGCGCGCACGCCGCCCATGGGCTGGAACAGCTGGTACACGGCGCACTGCGGCGTGACTGAGAAGGTCGTCCTGCAGAACGCGAAAGCGCTGGTCGAGACCGGTATGGCGCGGCTCGGCTACCGCTACGTGAACGTCGATGGCTGCTGGGAGGCGCCGCGACGGGACACCAGGGGGCGCCTCCACGCCGACCGCGAGCGGTTCCCACACGGGATGGCGGACCTCGGCCGGGCCATCCACGCGCTTGGCCTGCGCTACGGGATCTACACGTCCGCGGGCCCGACGATCTGCAGCCACGACCTGCCCGGAAGCCAGGGCCACTACCGGCGCGACATGAAGACGTTCGCGCGGTGGGGGGTGGACTACGTGAAGGTCGACTGGTGCGGCGTGCCGCACGGCACCGACCCGCGCCAGGTCTACTCGGCGGTGAAGCGCGCGGCCGCCCGGTCGGGCCGGCGCATGCTCGTGACCGTGAGCACGCCGGGCGTGAAGAAGCCGTGGCGCTGGGCGGCCGCGTACGGGAACACCTGGCGCATCGGCGCCGACGCCGACGGCACCTGGCACGGCGTGATGGCCGCCCTCGACCTCGACGCGCCCCTGTTCAAGTTCGCCGGCCCGGGGGGCTGGAACGATCCGGACATCCTCCAGGTGGGCGACCGGGAGCTCACCAGGGCGGAGGAGCGCGCCCACTTCAGCCTCTGGAGCATGCTCGCCGCGCCGCTCTTGGCCGGCTACGACCTCGACGCGATGGCGGGCGCCTCCCGGAGCGTGCTCGAGAACGCGGGCGTGATCGCCGTGGACCAGGACCGGCTTGGCCGCCAGGGGCGCCGCGTGCGCCGCCGTCACCACGTGGAGACCTGGGTCCGGACGCTGTCTCGCCGCGCCACCGCGGTCCTCCTGCTGAACCGGTCGGCCCGGTCCAGGGACGCAAAGGTCAGCCTGGCGAGCATCCCCGGGCTGCCCCAGGCCCCCGCGTACGTGGCGCGCGAGCTGTGGACCGGCGACACCGTCGCGCTCGGCCCGGCGGGCGTGCTGCGTGCCCGGCTTGCCCGGCACGGCGTGGCGATTTGGCGCATCCGACCCGGATGACCGTCGAACGGGGCCGGCGGGACCGGGGCCTAGACTGGCTTATGTGAACCAGTCCGGCGAGCTGATCGTCTCCGGTGCCCGCGAGCACAACCTCAAGGACGTCCACGTCAGGCTGCCGCGGAACGCCCTGATCGTGATCACCGGGCTCTCGGGATCGGGCAAGTCCAGCCTCGCATTCGACACGATCTACGCCGAGGGCCAGCGCCGCTATGTCGAGTCGCTCTCGGCCTACGCGCGGCAGTTCCTCGGCCAGATGGACAAGCCCGACGTGGACTCGATCGAGGGCCTCTCGCCCGCGATCTCGATCGACCAGAAGACCACCTCGCGCAATCCCCGGTCGACCGTCGGCACGGTCACCGAGATCTACGACTACCTGCGCCTGCTCTGGGCCCGGATCGGGCACCCCCACTGCCCCAATTGCGACCGGCCGATCGCCGCCCAGTCGGCCGAGCAGATCATCGACCAGGTGATGACGATCGACGAGGGCACCCGCTTCATGGTGCTCGCGCCCGTCGTGAGGGGCCGTAAGGGCGAGTACGGAAAGCTCTTCGAGGAGCTGCGCTCGGACGGCTACACGCGGGTCAAGGTGGACGGCGAGCTTCGCCGGCTCGAGGAGGACATCGCCCTCGACAAGAAGTTCAAGCACGACATTGCCGTCGTCGTCGACCGGCTGATGATGCGGCCTGACATCCGCAAGCGGCTCGCGGACTCGATCGAGACCGCGGTCGGGATCGCGGAGGGGATGGTGGAGATCGAGCTGGTCCCCTCGGAGGGCGGGGGCTCCGGAACGGAGGTCCCCCCGACGAGCGGCGAGGTCCGCACCTACTCGGAGCGCTTCGCCTGCCTCCACTGCGGCACCTCGATGCCCGAGTTCGAGCCGCGAATGTTGTCGTTCGACTCTCCGGACGGGGCCTGCCCGCGGTGCACCGGCCTGGGCTCGCAGATGGAGATCGACCCGGACCTGATCGTGCCCGATCCGAGCCTGTCCCTGGGCGAGGGGGCGATCCTGCCCTGGGCAACCTCGGCCTCGAACTACTACGACCAGATGACCCAGGCAATCGCCGACCGCTACGAGATCGACAGGGACACCCCCTGGTACGACCTGCCCGAGGACGTCCAGGACTGCTTCCTGTACGGCACCAACGGCGACCGGCTCTACATCTCGTACCGCAACCGCTTCGGACGCCGGCGCTCGTACACCACGACCTTCGAGGGGATCGTCCCGAACCTGGAGCGGCGCTATCGGGAGACGGACTCCGACTACAGCCGGGAGAAGATCGAGGAGTACATGTCGGTGCGGCCCTGCCCGGAGTGCGATGGCGCCCGCCTGCGGCCGGAGAGCCTCGCCGTCAGGGTGGGGGGGCGCGGGGTTCACGAGGTCACGCGGATGTCGGCGCACCGGGCGATCGAGTGGTTCGAGCGGCTCGAGCTGACCGAGACCGAGCGCCAGATCGCCCGTCTGGTGCTGCGCGAGATCGACGAGCGGCTGCGGTTCCTCGACAACGTCGGCGTCGGCTACCTGTCGCTCGAGCGCGCCGCGGGAACGCTCTCCGGCGGCGAGGCGCAGCGTATCCGGCTCGCCACCCAGATCGGCTCCAGTCTGGTCGGCGTGCTCTACATCCTGGACGAGCCCTCGATCGGGCTCCACCAGCGCGACAACGCACGGCTGATCGCCACGCTCGCGCGGCTGCGCGACCTCGGCAACACCGTGATCGTCGTGGAGCACGACGAGGGCACCATGCGGGCCGCCGACCACATCGTGGATCTCGGTCCCGGCGCCGGCGAGCACGGTGGGCGGATCGTGGCGGAGGGTACGCCGGAGGACGTGATGCGCGTGCCCGGGTCGCTGACCGGGGAGTTCCTCGCGGGCGAACGCCAGATCGAGGTGCCCGCCCGCCGGCGCCGGCCCGCCGGCCACATCGAGATCGAGGGCGCCGCGCAGCACAACCTGCAGCGGATCGACGTGAAGATGCCGCTTGGCGTCTTCTGCTGCGTGACGGGCGTGTCGGGGTCGGGCAAGTCCACCCTGGTCAACGAGGTGCTCTACAAGGCGGTGGCCAACCGCCTCCACCGGGCCAAGATGCGGCCCGGCGCGCACAGGCGGGTGACCGGGCTCGAGCAGATCGACAAGATCATCAACATCGACCAGTCGCCGATCGGGCGTACCCCGCGGTCGAATCCCGCCACCTACACCGGCCTCTTCGACCACATCCGGGAGCTGTTCTCGCGCACCCAGGAGGCCCGGGCCCGCGGCTACAAGCCCGGCCGCTTCTCGTTCAACGTGAAGGGCGGCCGCTGCGAGGTGTGCCGCGGCGACGGCCAGATCAAGATCGAGATGCACTTCCTGCCGGACGTGTACGTCCCGTGCGAGCAGTGCCACGGCAAGCGCTACAACCGCGAGACCCTCGAGGTCCGCTTCAAGGGCCGGACCATCGCGGACGTGCTCGAGATGCCGGTGGAGGAGGCGCTCCAGTTCTTCGAGCACATCCCGAAGATCAAGCGCCGGCTCCAGACGCTGCACGACGTGGGGCTCGACTACATCCGCCTCGGGCAGCCGGCCACCACGCTCTCGGGCGGCGAGGCCCAGCGGGTCAAGCTCGCCACCGAGCTGAGCAAGGTGGCCACCGGCAAGACCCTCTACATACTCGACGAGCCCACCACGGGGCTGCATTTCGCGGACGTCCAGCGGCTGCTCGACGTGCTGGGCCGCCTCGTGGACAACGGCAACACCGTGATCGTGATCGAGCACAACCTCGACGTGATCAAGACCGCGGACCGGCTGATCGACCTCGGCCCGGAGGGGGGCGAGGAGGGGGGCCGCGTCGTCGTCTACGGCACGCCCGAGCAGGTGGCGGCCACGACCGGCTCGCACACGGGGCGGTTCCTCGCGGGCATCGTCGAGCCCGCCGCCGCACCTGGTCGCCGGCGCCGCGGCCCGCGCAAGAAGCTCGCCGCGGCCGCGTGAGCTCGCGGGCCAAGCTCTACTTCCAGAAGTGGCGCTGGTACGAGCGGAACTCGCGGCCGCTGCGGCGCGCCCGGATCCGCCTGCACATGCTCCGGGCGGAGGCGTTCATCCGCTTCCCGATCCAGGGGAACGTGCTGGAAGCGTTGGACGATGGGCGGCTCACGATCGGAGCGGGCACGCTGCTCGAGCCCGGCTGCTGGATCACCATCGCCGACTCCGGCCGGGTGGAGATCGGCGAGGGCTGCTTCCTGAACATGGGCACGATGATCGCCGCGCAGGACCGGGTCACGATCGGCGATCACACGATGTTCGCCAACTGGTGCTTCGTCTCCGACGCGGCCCACCGCTACGACGACCCGGAGCTGCCGGTCACGTGGCAGGGCTTCACCTCGAAGGGACCGACCACCATCGGCTCGAACTGCTGGTTCGGCACGAACTGTGTGGTCAACACGGGGGTCACGGTCGGCGACCGCTGCGTGATCGGGGCGAACAGCGTGGTCACGAGGGACATCCCGCCCGGGACGGTCGCCGCGGGCGCGCCCGCGAAGGTCGTCCGCGAGATCCACTTCGCAGCCGCCGCGGACTCGCGGTAAAGTCGGCGGCGGATGCGCGCGTACCCCATCCGCAGAATCGCCACGCTCGGCCTCGTCGCCGCGCTGTTGGTGGTCCTGTCGGCGGTGAGCGGCTCCGCACAGCCGCCCGGGCCGAAGAAGCGCCCGCAGCCCTATCCCCAGGCCCAGACCGACGGCTGCCAGCGCAGCGCCGGGGGCCTCGTCACCGGAGACTCGCCGGCCTGGGTCTACGTGAACAGGGACCGCACCCCGAAGTACGCGAAGGGCACCGCCTTCAACTCCCACGTCTACGGCAACGACCTGTCGACGAACCACAAGGGCTACGACTGGCAGATCGACATCCGGCCGGATGCGCCCTACGTGAACTACGTCGGCGGGAACCCGGCGAAGCACACCGGCAACTTCGCGCCCTCGTCCGGCGAGAAGGTGGGTTTCCTCCACACCGAATGGGAGAACGAGGTGGTGCCGACCTTCGTATGGCCCTCCGAGCGCGACCGGGTGCAGGTGTGGGGCGCGTGGATCTGGGACTGCGCTCACTGGGCAAAGGACTTCACCGACCACGGCGCCGCGGATCCCGGCGAGAAGACGGAGTTCCATTCGCTGCGGGGGATCGTCGTACAGCGCAAGAACCGCTCCGGCGGAAGCCACGGCCAGACCGAGGCCGATGCCTTCATCTCGTCGGACGGCACGCGCGCGCACGCCTCGGCGGAATGCGCGCTGAAGCACCATCCGATCAACGGCGACAAGTACGACGCGGGCTTCAAGACCTGCATGGATAACCCGGCCAACGCCTGGCAGCCGGTCAACGACCGCAACTACACGTTCTTCGTCCCGGCGCCGCCCAAGCCGTCCACCAGCTCCCAGCTCACCTTCAGCGCGGTGAGCCGGGTGTCAGGGGGACCGCCGGAGACCGTCCAGAAGACCGCCCACGGCATCAGGGTGACCGTCAAGTTCAAGGGCTTCGGCGCCTCGCACGCGCGTCTTCGGTACGGCAAGACCTTCCTCGTGGGTTGGAATGACGCGCCGCCCGCAGGAGAGCACCTCAAGGTGAAGCTGGGCACCCTGACGATCATCCACTCGCTCGACCCGAATCCGGACGCGACCAACTTCCAGCAGTCGACCCCTCCGGGCGAGTACGTCATGTTCCTGGAGGTCAACGGCGGCTGGCTGCGGCTCAACCAGCTCTTCCCGAGCCTCTCGAGCGTGAGCGACGGGCAGACGTTCAAGCTGGGCAAGANNNNTAGTGCGACGTGGCCGGTGAGCTCTTCCCCTGCCCGACCGGTCGGAACGAGATCGCTCTCTTCAACGACCCGATCGGGGACAAGATCGATCAGCTCGCGCTCAGCAAGGCGCCGGGGAAGCACACCCTGATGTCAACCAGCGGCGACTGGAAGCTGACCTACGAGGTCAGCAAGCTGAAGAGCTAGCGCCGGTCAGCCCGCGACCGTCACCACCACCGTCCGCTCGCGCGGGCGGTCGTCGAAGTCCAGCAGCACGATCTGCTGCCAGATCCCGAGGCGCAGGGTGCCGTCCTTGAGCGGCACGGTCTCCGACGGGCCGACGATCGCCGCCCGCATGTGCGCGTGCGAGTTCGTGTCGCGGTTCATCCGGTTGTGCTCGTAGTCGCCCTCGGCGGGGATCAGGCCGTCCATTGCCGCCTTGAGGTCGTGGATCCCGCCGCGCTCGAACTCCATGGTCGTGACGGCAGCGGTGGAGCCGGGGACGAACACGCTCACCAGGCCGTCGCGGACGCCGGACTGCGCCACGATCCGCTCGACCCCCTCGGTGAGGTCGATGGTGTCGCCGTCCCCGGCGGTCCTCAGCTGGATTTCGCCGCTATGAGTCGGCAAGGAGGGCCCGCAGCCGCTCGGACTCGTCGGGCGCCATCGTGTAGCCGTGCTCGGGCTCGGGGTAGCGGCGCTCGCGCACGTCCTCCGCGAACGCGGCGACACCGTCGATCATCGCTTGGCGCACGTTCGCGTAGCGCTTCACGAAGCGCGCCGCGTGGCCGTCGTAGATCCCGAGCAGGTCGTGGAACACGAGGACCTGACCGTCCGTCGCGGGGCCCGCGCCGATCCCGATCACCGGGACGTCGATCTGCGGCATCACCGTCTCGGTGAGCTCGGCCGGCACCGCCTCGAACACGATCGCGAAGCAGCCCGCCTCCTGGAGCGCGAGCGCGTCGCGGGTGACCTCGATGGCGCGCTCCGCCGTGCGGCCCTGCGAGCGGTATCCGCCCAGGGCCGTGGCGGTCTGCGGGGTGAGCCCGACGTGGCCCATGACCGGGATCCCCGCCTCCACGACCGCGCGGGCGCGATCCACGGAGCTGCCGCCGCGCTCGAGCTTCACGGCGTCGCAGCCGGCCTCCTTCACGAACCGCTGGGCGGTGGCGATCGCCTGCTCGTTCGAGACCTCGTAGGAGCCGAACGGCATGTCGCCCACCAGCAGCGGCGTGGTGAGACCGCGGCGCGCGGCGCCGGCCAGCATGAGCATCTCGTCGACCGCAACGGGGACGGTGCTCGGGTATCCGAGCACGGTCATCGCGCCCGAGTCGCCGACGAGCACCACGTCCACGCCGGCCGCCTCGGCCACCTGCGCGCTGGGGTAGTCGTAGGCGGTCACCATCACGATGGGCTCGCCGAGGGCCTTCTTCTCGGCCAGCCTGGAGAGCGTCACGGCCGGCCGCTTGGCCGGCGGCGCGGGAGATACGCGGGCGCCGGCGCTCATGACAGGAGCTCCGCAACCGCGTCGTCGACCGTGACGATTCGGTTGTCCGCGTCCACGTGCACCACCCGCGGCACGTACGACTCGAGCTCGGCCTCGTCGTACTCGGCGTACGAAACGACGATCACCGTGTCGCCGGTGTGCACGAGGCGGGCCGCGGCCCCGTTGATCTTCAGCTCGCCCGAACCGGGCGCGCCCGCGATCGTGTAGGTCTCGAAGCGGGCGCCGTTGTCGATGTCCAGCACGTGGACCAGCTCGTGCTCCAGGATGTCGGCCGCCTCGAGCAGGTCGGCGTCGATCGTGATCGAGCCGACGTAGTTCAGGTCGCTGCCGGTGATCCGGCCGCGATGGATCTTGGACTTCAACATCGTCCGTCTCATTCGTCCCCCACTACTGCGTTGTCGATCAGGCGCGCGCGCCCCACGCGCGCGGCCACTGCAAGAAGCGTGCGTCCGTTCACGCGCTCGGCCGGCGAGAGGTCCTCGGCCGACCTGAGCTCCAGGTACTCGGGCTCCACGCCCGCGGCGTCGAGCTCCCGCCGGGCAGCCATGAGCACCTCGGCCGCGTCACGCCGTCCCGACGCCACGGCCGCGTCGGCGGCCCGGAGCGCGCGGCTCAGTGCTAGCGCGCACTCCCGTTCCTCCCCGGCCAGGTATGCGTTGCGCGAGCTCATCGCCAGGCCGTCGGGCTCTCTCACGGTCGGCAGGATCTCGATACGGACAGGAATGTCCAGGTCCCGCACCAGCTTCCGGATCACGATCGCCTGTTGCGCGTCCTTCTGCCCGAAGTAGGCGACGTCCGGGCCGACCATGTTGAAGAGCTTCGTGACCACGGTCGTCACCCCCGTGAAGTGCTCGGGACCGCGGCGCTCGGGGTCGCCGCAGAGAACCTCGGTGAGGCGGTGCACCGCGACCGACGTGTCGAAGCCCGGCGGATAGACCTCCTCGTGCGGCGGGGCGAAGAGGATGTCCATCCCGAGCTCGGCCGCCAGGGCCGCGTCGCGTGTCTCGTCACGCGGGTACGCGGTCAGGTCCTCGCCGGGCCCGAACTGGGCGGGGTTCACGAAGAGCGAGACCACGACCGTGGCGCAGTCCCCTCGCGCGCGGCGCATCAGCGACAGGTGGCCGTCGTGGAACGCGCCCATCGTCGGCACGAGGCCCACCGGCCCGCGCTTGCGCCGCGGCGCAAGGGCAGCGCGGACCTCCTCGACCGTCCGGACGGTCCTCATGCCACCACCTCGAGGGCCGGGCGCCGGGCCAGCGCGCGGGTGCGCTCGACCAGCTCGTCGAACAGGGGGAGGAGCTCCGGCGCTGTCTCGGAGACCGCCTCGCGCTGCGCCGCCACCGTCCGCTCGTCGCCGCGTGCCACGGGTCCGGTGAGCGCGGCGCGCGGTCCGTCGGAGAGCCAGTTCTCCACGGTGGTGCGGACGAGCGGTCCGAGGAGCCGGCGCGCGCCGGCGGGATCGATTCCGGCCCCGGCGGCCACCGTCTCCGCCGCCGCCTCGAGCGTGACGAGGAAGTTCGAGGCGATCGAGGCGGCCGCGTGGTACGCGGCGCGGTCGCTGTCGGCGATCTCGATCGGCTCCATGCCGAGCTCGGTCGCCAGCCGTCCCGCGAGCGCGAGGGCCGCCGGCGTCTCGCCCGCCACGGCGCAGCCGGAGCCGCGCAGCTCGACCTCCGGGTGGGTGATGGTCTGGAGGGGATGGAGACCGAAGGCCTCGGCCCGTGCCGGGCCGAGGGCCGTTAGCGGAGTGGCCCCGCTGGTGTGGCCCACGAACCGCGCAGAGCCTGCGACGGCCGCCGCCGCACTGCCGATCTCGCCGTCGGGAACGCAGAGGAGGATCGCCTCACCGCCGGCGATCTCGCCTCGCCCGCCCGGGCCGTCGACCTCGTGGCCCGCGGCCCGGAGTGCCCGGGCGAGGGCCGCGCCCACCCGACCGGCGCCCACGATCCCGATGCGCAAGGTTCCCGCGGCGAGCGCAGGCGCGTCCGTGCTGGTGTCGGCGGCGATCCGTTCCAGTTCCCGCATGGGGATACCGGTCGGTCTGAATCAACTGGTCCGCTCCCTCGGGGTAGCGGCCACGACCAAGAATACCCGTACCCCCCGCCTGACAATCCGCCGGAGCCCGGCCTACCCTTCGCGCAAGTGAGCGATCTCACACCCGCTGAGCGCCGCCAGAAGCTGATCGAGCTCTACCACGAGGTGAAGGCGTGTCACGCCTGTCCGCTCAGTGCCACGCGCACGAATCCCGTCTTCGGGATGGGGAACGCCGACGCCGATCTGATGTTCGTGGGCGAGGCGCCGGGCGCCGAGGAGGATCGCCAGGGGCTGCCGTTCGTGGGCCGCGCGGGCAAGCTGCTGGACGAGCTGCTCGCCGGGATAGGGATGACGCGCAAGGAGCACGCGTTCATCGCCAACGTCCTGAAAAGCAGGCCTCCAGGCAACCGCGATCCCCAGCCGGACGAGATCGAGTCCTGCCGCCCATACCTGGAGCGCCAGGTCCAGCTGATCGAGCCGCGGGTGATCTGCACACTCGGCAACTTCGCCACCAAGCTCCTCACCGGCTCCCCGACCGGCATCACCCGCGTTCGCGGCCGGCCCCAGGAGCGCGACGTGGCCGGCGTGCCCGTCGTCCTTTACCCGCTCTTCCACCCGGCCGCGGCGCTGCGCACGCCCGCCGTCCTGCAGCAGCTGCGCGATGATTTCTCAGGCATCCCCGAGCTCCTCGAGCAGGAGCGCGCGGCCGCCGATCTGCCCGGCCTGGCCACGGTCGGAGCGCCTGAGCCGGCCGCACCCCCGCAGCTCGACCTGCTGGCGTAGGGCCTGGTTTCCAGGCGCCTGGGCGACGCGAGTCCGCGGTGCGAAGTGTGCTGACTTTTGGGCGCATAGCGCCCATAGGTCGGGACGTTCGACCCGCGAGAGGTTGGGGTTGGTTCGCCTTAGACGGTCTTCGGCGGCCGGCCGATCACCGCGCTCGGGTGATCCACGATCTCGAGCCGCCGATTCACGCCCGCGAGCCGGAACAGGCGGCGGACCGGCTCGCCGCCCTGGACGATCGCCAGGCGGCGGCCGCGCCTGAGGGCGCGGGACTGCGCGCTGATGATCAGCCGAAGGCCGGTGGAGTCCATGAAGCGGAGCCGGCGCAGGTCGAGCACGAGGGTCTGCGGGCGCCGCTCCTCGGCGCGCCGTACCTCCTCATCGAAGGTGAGCGCACTCGAGAGGTCGAGCTCACCGGCGACGGCGATCTGCACGGCCCCCTGCTCCTCCCGGGTCTCCAGGGAGAGACTCGACACGGACGCGGCAGACTAACCAAATTGCGATCGATGCGCTAACCATCAGGTACGCGGGGTGACGCAACGAGTGGAGTCCGCGAGCGCGGCCGAGACCGAGGCGGTCGGGGCCCGGCTGGCCGCGCTGCTGTCGCCCGGCGACGTGGTGGTCGTCGCGGGCGAGCTCGGCACCGGCAAGACCACGTTCATCCGCGGCGCGTGCCGCGCTCTGGCGGTGGACGCGCTGGTCACCAGCCCCACCTTCGAGATCGGGCACGTGTACGCCGGCCGCGTGGAGGTCGCCCACATGGACCTCTACCGGCTTCCGGACCTCGCTGGCGAGGACCCGGCGCTGCTGGACGACTACCTGACCGTCGATCGGATCGGGTTCGTGGAGTGGCCGGCGGCGGCCGCGGGCAAGCTCGAGCGCGTGGCGGCGCGCGTCACGATCGAGCACGGCGGCGGCGACCGGCGGACGATCGAGATCGAGACGTGAACCTGCTCGGGCTGGACACGTCGACCGCGGCGTGCGCGGTCTGCGTCGCGCGGTCGGACGGCGAGGTGTTCGAGGTCGTCCCCTCGGTGGAGGAGCTCTTCGCGCCCCCGGCGCACTCCCGCGACCTCCTGCCTCGGGCGGCCGAGGTCCTCGAACGGGCGGGCCTCGAGTACGCGGACCTCGACGCTGTCGCGGTCGGCATCGGGCCAGGCACGTTCACCGGGCTCCGGGTGGGCATCGCCACCGCGCGGGCGCTCGCCGGGGCCAACGGCCTCGAGGTCCGGCCCGTGTCGTCGCTCCGCGCACTTGCGGAGGGGATCGACGCACCGGCGCGCCTGCCGCTGATCGACGCTCGCCGGGGCGAGCTCTTCGCTGCGCTCTACGACTCGAGCGGTGCCGAGCTCCTCGCGCCCTTCGTCACGCCCCCCGAGGATGCGGCCCAAACCGCGCTGGCGCGCAGCGCGAACCCGCTTGCAGCCGGCGATGGCTCGCTACGATTTCGAGGGCTCTTGGAGGCCGCAGGCGTGCGTGTCGCGCCGGACGGAGCGCAGGTCCACGTGGTGCGCGGGCTGCACATCTGCCGACTGGCCGCCGGCACCAAGCCGGTTCCGGCCGAGGCCGTGCTACCGACATACATCCGAGCTCCCGACGCCCGACCCGCATCTCCTTGAGCCCGCAGCTCGAAATCCGCCGCCTGACCTACGCCGACCTGCCTCAGGTCATCGCGATCGAGCGCCGTGCGTTCCCGACCCCGTGGTCACTCGCGATGTTCGTCCTCGAGCTCTCGAAGCCGTCCGGGATCTGCCTGGCCGCGCTGCGCAACGGCCGGATCGTCGGTTATCTGGTCTGCTCGCGCTACGACACGGTGTGGCACCTCATGAACGTCGCCGTGGACGAGCGGCTCCGGCGGGAGGGCATCGCCACCGCCCTGCTCGAGCACCTTTTCGAGCGGGCCGACCGCCCCGGCGCCCAGTACACGCTCGAGGTCCGGCTGTCGAACGACGCAGCGATCCCCCTGTACGAGCGGTTCGGCTTCCAATCCGCCGGGCTGCGTCGCGGCTACTACCACGACAACAAGGAGGACGCGCTCATCATGTGGCGCACGGTGGCGGGCGACCGAGAAGCGGCCGACGAGGCCGCAGCCACGGCGTGATCCTCGGCGTAGAGACGAGCTGCGACGACACCTGCGCGGCTGTCGTCGCCCGTGACGGCGCTGTGCGCTCGAACGTGGTCGCCTCGCAGGGGTTGCTGCACGCGCGGTACGGGGGCGTCGTCCCCGAGATCGCCTCCCGGCGGCACCTCGAGCTCGTCGATGCGGTCGTGGCCGACGCGCTCGAGCGCGCCGGGGCCTCGCTCGACGACATCGACACCGTCGCGGTCACGCGCGGGCCGGGCCTGATCGGCGCCCTGCTGGTCGGCGTCTCGAGCGCCAAGGCGATAGCCGCTGCGCGGAGGCTCCCGCTGGTGCCGGTCGATCACCTGGCCGGCCACGTGCTTGCCAGCACGCTGGGCGAGCACCCGATCAAGCCGCCCTTCGTCGCGCTCGTCGCGAGCGGCGGACACACCTTCCTCGCGCGGGTGGACGAGCCTCCGGAGTACGACGTGCTTGGGCAGACGCTCGACGACG
>VAWV01000033.1:11266-14814 GCA_005883295.1 Actinomycetota bacterium | reverse complement strand
GGGTGGTCACGGCGCTCCGCCTGGCCGACCGTTACGGCGGCGACCTGGACCACTTCGACGTCTGGGTGGTGCTCACCGGCGCGGGCGAGGGCCCCGAGCTCGGGATGCGCGCCTGGCTCCACGCGCACCGGCGTGAGCTCGACCGGACGCGCACGGTCTTCGTGTGCGTGGACCAGGTCGGGCTCGGGACCGTGCGCTACACGCGCCGCGAGGGGCTTGCCATTCCCTTCTCCCATCACCGATCGCTACTCGAGCTCTGCGACCAGATCGCCGCGGAGGATGCGGCCGACGACGGCCGCTACCGCGCGCGCGCGTACGTGTCGCGCGGCGCGACCGACGCGTACACCGCGCGGGTGGCCGGCTTTCCCGCCGTCAGCGTCTCCTGCCTCGGGGCACTCGACTATGCGCGCCACCACCACCTCCCGACGGACACGCCGGAGAACATCGACCCGGCCGCGCTCGAGCGCGCCTTCGGGTTCTGCTCCGAGCTGATCGAGCTGATCGACGAGACGCTCGGGCCGCAGCTGGTCGGGACCTAGTCCCCTAGTCGAGGGCAGCGCGGATCGCGTCGAGCGCCTGGGGGTTCTCGGCGCTCGACATGTCGCCGGGGTCCTCGCCCGCCGCGACCGCGCGCACCGCGCGCCGCAGGATCTTCGCCGAGCGCGTCTTGGGCAGGGCCTCCACGAGGACCACGCGCGAGGGCTTGAACGGCCGGCCCAGCTCCGTCGCGACCAGGTCCGCGAGCTCGTCCGGTAGCGCGTCCTCGCCGTCGGCGCCCGGCGCCACCACGAAGCACCAGACGGCCTCGCCCTTCGTCGCATCGGGGACCCCGACGACCGCGGATTCGATGACCAGTGGATGGCCCACGAGCACCGACTCGACCTCGGCGGGGCCGAGCCGCTTGCCCGCCACGTTGATGGTGTCGTCGGAGCGCCCGAGCAGGAACCACTGCCCGTCCTCGTCGATCTTCGCCCAGTCCCCGTGCCGCCACACGCCCTCGTATGTGGACCAGTAGGTCTCGATGTAGCGCTCGGGGTCGCCCCAGATCCCCCGCGTCATCCCCGGCCAGGGCTGCTTGCACACGAGCTCTCCCACCTCGCCCCGAACCGGCCGCCCGTCCGCATCGAACACGTCGACGTCCATCCCCAGCGACGCCCCCCCGAGCGAGCACACCTTGATCGGCTCGACCGGGAACGGCGACAGGAAGCAGGCCCCTACCTCGGTTCCGCCGGAGAGGTTGATGATCGGGATCCGGCCGCCGCCCGCCACCCGCTGCAGCCAGCGGTAGGGCTCAGGGTTCCAGGGCTCGCCCGTGGACCCCAGGATCCGCAGCGACGAGAGGTCGTGCTGCGCGGGCCACTCGTCGCCCTGCGACCTGAGCGCCCGGATCAGCGTGGGCGACACGCCCAGCATCGCCACGCGGTGGCGCTCCACCGACGCCCAGATCCGGCTCGGGTCGGGAAAGTCCGGCGCGCCCTCGTACATCACCATGGCGGCGCCGCTCGCATGCGCGCCGACCATCGACAGCGGGCCCATGATCCAGCCCATGTCCGTGAACCAGTAGAAGACCTCGCCGGTGTGGATGTCGGTCTGGTACGCGCACTCCGACGCGATCTTCACGAGGAACCCGCCGTGCACGTGCACCGCGCCCTTGGGCCGGCCGGTGGTCCCGGACGTGTAGGCGATCATGAACACGTCCTCCGCCGCCGTGTCCTCGGCCTCCACCCGCGCGCCCTCGTGGGGCGCTACGAACTCGGACCAGCCGACGTCCCGCCCGGGCGTCATGGGCACGTCCACGCCAAGATTCGAGAGCACCACCATTCGCTCCACGCTCGGCGACGCGGCGGCCGCCTCGTCGGCGCAGTCCTTCATCAGGGCCTGCTTGCCGCGTCTCCAGGTCCCGTCGGCCGTGAAGACCAGCTTCACCTGAGCGTCCTGCAGGCGCGCGGCAACCGCGGACGGTGCGAAGCCGGAGAAGATCGGCAGGTAGATCGCGCCGATCTTCGCCGTCGCGTAGGCGGCGATGACGGCCTCGGGGATCATCGGCATGAACACCGCCACGGCGTCGCCCTTGCCGACGCCGGCGTCGCGCAGGCCCGCAGCCGCCTGGTCGACCGCTGCGCGCAGCTCGGCGAACGTGAGCGAGCGGACGGTCCCCGTCTCGGACTCGCCGATCAGCGCCACCTGGTCGCGCGTCTCCGGGCGCTCCGCCCAGCGCTCCACGCAACTCGTGACCAGGTTGACCCTTCCCCCCTCGAACCATGTAGCCCACGGGATGCCGCGCGAGACGTCGAGCACCCGTCCGTACGGCGCGTGGAACTCGATCCCCAGGTCCTTGACGGCGGCGTCCCAGTACCACTGGACGTCCTCGACCGAGCGCCGCCGGAGCTCGTCGATCGTCTCGATCCCGTGCGCGCGCATGAGCCGCGTCACGTTCGCCCGCTCGACGTACTCCGGCGTCGGCTCCCAGGCCAGCTCCGTCATGCCGCGGCGATTCTACGGCTGGGGCTGTGCGTGGCCCTAGGGGCGTAGCATCGTGGAGGGAGGATGAGTCGGCAGGGATGCGCAGCAGCGCTCGCGGCTCTGGCCGCCCTTGCACTCGCACCTGCGGCGAGCGCTCGGTCAGGGCCGTGCTTCGGGCAGCTCTCGGCCTCCCCGAAGTCTGGCCCGAAGCTCCGGTTCGGCATCACGCCCGGCGTGCAGACCGGGCAGCTCGGCACCGGACCGGTGCCGCCGCGCACACCCGCGCCGAACGCGCCCTTCGTGCTCCGGCTGCACCGCTTCTTCTGGTCCGACGGCGAGGCCGGCATCAGGCGCTTCCTCCGGCGGGCCAGGCTCTACACCCACCATGGCTACCTGGTCGAGCTCCAGCTGCGCTACCACCCGACGCCCGACCAAGAGGGCGACATTCCGGCCTGGGTCCGGTTCGTGCGGAAGGTGGTGGACCGGTTCGGCCGGAGCCGGCGCGTGGTGGCGATTCAGGTGACCAATGAGGTCAATCTGACGCTGTCCAAGGACTCGTCCGACGGCGCCTATCGCGGCGCGCGCGACGCCCTGATACACGGGGTCGAGGCGGCGACGTCCGAGGCCCGGCGCCGCCACTTCGCGCAGCTCGAGATCAGGTTCAACTGGGCCTACCGAAGCGACCCCTCGAGCGAGCAGTCGTTCTCGAACTACCTGCGCGACCACGGCGGGCGAGCGTTCGTGCGCTCACTCGACTGGGTCGGGGTGGACGCCTACCCGGGCACGTTCTTCCCGCCCTACGACACGCCGGGCGGCGAGCGCGACGCATTGGTCAACGCCTTCAGCACCTTCCGCTGCTACGCCGCGATCCCGGGGATCCCGGCGACCCTGCCGATCCACGTCGAGGAGAACGGCTACCCCACCGGCCCCGGCCGCAGCTACGAGCGCCAGGCGCAGGCGATGGACACGATGGTCCATGCCGTGAACGACTTTCGCGGCACGTTCCACATCTCCGACTACCGCTGGTTCGACCTGCGCGACGGCGACAGCACATCGCCGAACTTCCAGACCCAGTACGGGCTTAT
>VAWV01000033.1:0-11252 GCA_005883295.1 Actinomycetota bacterium | reverse complement strand
TCGCGATCTGGTACGGAGGTTCACCGTCCATCGTTCGTCCAGGCGGCCGAACGATGCCTGGTCCGGCGCGTTACCGGTGCGAGAGGGACGCTAAAGGTCTGCCCGCACCTACCGACAGAACCAATAGGCAACAAGGCAGGACCGGGGAGAGCTCCGCCGCAGAAGGACTTCTCCTCGTGACAGGAAAGCCTCTGGCAACCGGGTACGTAAGGATTAGCGTGTCCGGCGGGAGGACGAACAGGACCCCCATATGACGTACGAGGACAACCTCAACGGACGTATCGAGAGCGAGCGGATCGACCGGCTCGCCGAGTGGCTCGAGGCCACGATCGGTCCGCGCCTGACGGCCATGGCCACGGCGACGACCGCCATCGAGGTCGGCCGCATCGCGCACGGCAAGGAGGATCCGCCCGACGAGCTGGAGCGGCGCCTTCGCAACCTGTACGCGGTTGTGCGTCTGCTGACCCAACGCGATCGCACCGATACCCCGAACGAGTGGCTCATGGCGCCGAACCCCGAGCTCCAGAACCGCACCCCGGTGGAGGCGCTCCGGGAGGGCGAGTCTCCGGCGCCGGTGTGGTTCGCCGCCTCCCCCACCTTCTGAAGCGGCCGGAGCCGAAGCCGCCTAGACCGGCGTAACCGGGTTCCGCTTCTCCGGCCAGTCGCGTCGCTTCGAGGCGCTGAGCGCGATGCGGCGGGAGAGCTCCGCGCGCAGGTCCTCCGGCTGGATGACGGCGTCGACCACCAGCTCGGAGGCCAGATGGAGGATGTCGATCTCCTCCGAGTACTCGCGCCGCAGCTTCTCGACGAAGGCCGAGCGCTCATCGGGCGCCTCGATCGCCTGGACCTGGTTGTAGTAGACGGCGTTGATCGCGGCCTCGGGGCCCATCACGGCGATGCGCGCACCGGGTAGCGCGATGCAGGCGTCAGGGTCGAACGCCGGCCCGGCCATCGCGTAGAGGCCGGCCCCGTAGGCCTTGCGGACGATGACCGAGATCTTGGGGACCGTGGCCTCCGACACGGCGGAGATCATCTTGGCGCCGGCGCGGATGATGCCCTGCCGCTCCACCTGGGTCCCGATCATGAAACCGGGGACGTCGGCGAGGAAGACGAGAGGGACGTTGAATGCGTTGCAGGTCCAGACGAACCGGGCCGCCTTGTCGGAGGAGTCGACGAAGAGGACACCGCCCCGCTGCTTGGGCTGGTTCGCCACGATCCCCACCACGCGGCCCTCGATGCGCGCGAAGCCCACGATCAGCTCCTTGGCCCAGCGCCGCTGGATCTCGAGGAACGAATCGGCGTCGACGACCACTTCGATCAGCTCGAACATGTCGAACGGCTTGTTCTCGTCCGACGGGATCAGCTCGCGCAGCGACACGTCGCTGGCCGGCTCGGCGGGGGGCGCGGGCGGAGGAGCCTCGCGCCAGTTGCCCGGCAGGTATGAGAGGTAGCGCCGCGCCACGTCTATCCCCTCCTCGTCGGAGGACACGAGGAAATGGCCGCAGCCCGAGACGCCGGTGTGCATCCGCGCGCCGCCCATCTCCTCCAGCGTCACCTTCTCGCCGATCACCATCTCGGCCATCCGCGGCGACCCGAGATACATCGAGGCGTTGCCATCGCGCATGACCACCACGTCGCAGAAAGCGGGGATGTAAGCGCCGCCGGCGGCGCTCGGCCCGAGCAGGACGCACACCTGGGGAACCATCCCGGAGAGCTTCACCTCGGTGTGGAAGATGCGGCCCGCGCCGCGCCGGCCGGGGAACATGCGCACCTGGTCGGTGATCCGCGCGCCGGCCGAGTCGACCAGGTAGACGATCGGCACCTCGTGCCGCAGAGCCTGCTCCTGGATTCGGATGATCTTCTCGACCGTCTTGGGGCCCCAGGATCCGGCCTTCACGGTCGGGTCATTGGCCATCACGCAGACCGGGCGACCGCCGATAGTGGCCATGCCGGTCACCACCCCGTCCGCCCCGAAGCCGTCCTGCTCCCAGTTCGCGAGCAGGGCCTCCTCGGCGAACGACCCGGCGTCCACGAGGCGCTCCACGCGCTCCCGGACGGGCAGCTTGCCCTGCTCCGCCGACTTCTCGCGGTGGCGCTCGGGACCGCCGGCGCGCGCGCGCTCGAGTGCGTCCTTCAGATCCGACACTGGCTGGACGATAACGCCGGGCTGGTGCCCGATTCAGAGTGTCGGCGGAGGCGGCTCGGTGGTTGCCGTTGGCGGCGGCCCCGGCGGCGGCGTCCGCGGCGCGGCGCCCGGCGAGCGACCGCCCGGTGCGAGTCCGATCCCGAACGCGGCAGCCGCGCCGAGCAGGAGGATGAGCGGCCAGCCCACGATTGACGGGTTCGGGCTCGTGCCGGCGACGACCAGGATCGTGATCAGCGTCGACAGGAGTCCGACGAAGCCGGGCCCGCGCTCCCGCGTGAAGGCCGCGTATAGGAGCAGGCCGAGCGACCCCAGTACGAGGATGGCCTTCCAACCGAAGCCCGGGTGGGCGGTCGTGGCCCCGGTGGCGAGCGGGTTGATCCGCGCGATCAGCTGCGTTACCACGAATGTGCCGCCGAGCCCGACGAGCATCAAGCCCGACACGTCGACCGCCGGGACGGCGTAGCCCGACCACGGACTGGCACGCAGCACCAGTGCCGCGGCAGCGAATCCGAGCGCGAGCAGGAACAGGACCCAGCGGAACGTGGTGACGCCGCTCGGGTTGAAGGCCTTGTCCACGAAGCTGAGGACGAACGCCGACGCGCCGAGGCCGGCGAGCAGGCCACACGCCAGCGACTGGAAGCGCAGCGCCGCGAGGGCCGCGATCAGCGTGAACACCGCCGACATCCACAGGATCGTGCCGGTGGTGGTGAACGGCGAGTGCACGCCGAACACACGTGCCAGGCGGTCCAGCACGAGGACGAGGAGCGCCAGCCCCGACAGGGAGAGCACCGCCTGGTAGGCGAGCGGACGCTCCGGCAGCGGCGAGAGCATCGCGATGCCGAAGACGAGCGCGAAGCCGAAGAGCGCGACGATCAGGTGAACGCCGTTGCTCCACGCGACGTCGAGCCGCGTGTCGGTCATCGTGATGCCGACGGCAAGCATGATGCCGCCGGCCGCGAACACGCCCCCGCGTGCCGGATCGTCGAGACCGTACAGACGGGCCCGGACGGCTTTCCTAAAGGCCGGGGTCCACCGCCTGCGGCTGCTCGCCGGAGTAGTCGTAGAAGCCGCGCCCCGACTTGCGGCCGTAGAAGCCCGCAGAGACCATCTTGCGAAGCGTCGGGGGCGCCGCGAAGCGCCGCTCGCGGTACTCGTCGAACATGATGTCCGCGATCGACTTCGTCGTGTCGAGGCCCACGAAGTCGAGCAGCGTGAACGGGCCCATGGGATGGTTCGCGCCCGCCTTCATCGCGGCGTCGATCTGCTCGATCGAGCCCACGCCCTCCTCGTAGGCACGGATCGCGTCGAGCAGGTACGGGACGAGCAGCCTGTTCACGATGAACCCGGTCTTGTCCTTGGCGTGGACGGTGAGCTTGCCGAGCTTCTCGCCGAACTCGAAGCCCGTCTTCAGGGACTCCTCGTCCGTGGTCACGGTCTGCACCACCTCGAGCAGCGGCATCACCTGAGGTGGGTTGAAGAAGTGGAGGCCGATGAAGCGGTTCGGCCGCTTGGTGGCCACCGCCTGGTCGATGACCGAGAGCGACGACGTGTTCGTGGCGAGCACCGCACCGTCCTTGACGATCCCGTCGAGCTCGCGCCACATGTCCAACTTCATCCCGAGGTCCTCGGTTATGGCCTCGACCACGAGGTCGCTGTCGCCGAGGTCGCCGTAGTCGAGCGTCCCCTGGATCCTGCCGCGCACGGCGTCGGCGTCGTCCTGCTCCATGCGGCCCTTCTCCACGGCGCGGGCGAGCTGCTTCTCGATCCGCCCGATGCCCCTGTCGAGGTGCTCCTGGTCGACCTCGCGCACCACGACGTCCCAGCCGGCCTGGGCCGCGATCTGCGCGATCCCGTGTCCCATCAACCCGGCGCCGAGGACGCCCACCTTCGAGATCTCCATTAGCCTCCGTCTCCCATTCCCGTTCGCGCTTGGAGCGCGGGGAGACTACATGCCGCTCGTCACAGTCGAGGATCGCGGAGCCGTCCGCCACGTCGTGCTCAACCGCGCCGAGAAGCGGAACGCGCTGAGCGGCGAGGTGGTGCAGGCGCTGGGCGACGCGTTCCGGGGCGCGGCGGGCGACGACTCCGTCCGGGTCGTGGTCGTGCGCGGCGAGGGCGTGATGTTCTCGTCGGGCATGGACCTGGCCGACCTGCGCGCGCTCTCCGAGAACCCCCGTGGGCTTCGCTCCTACCGGCGCGAGATACTCGCGATCTGGAACCTGCTCGAGGAGATGCCGAAGGCCACGATCTGCCAGATCCACGGTGCCTGCCTCGGCGGCGCGATGGAGCTGGCCCTCGCCTCCGACATGCGCGTGATGGCGGAGGACGCGGTGGCCGGTGTGCTCGAGGCACGGATCGGGCTGCTACCGGATGTGGGCGGCTGCTCGCGGCTCCCCGCGGTCGTGGGAGTCGGCCGGGCAAAGGAGCTCGTGATGACCGGAAAGGTGATCGACGGACGCGAGGCGCACCGCATCGGGTTCGCGAACAGGATCGCCCCGGCGGAGGAGCTCGACGCCACGACCGCGGCGCTGTGCGACGAGCTCCTCGCCTGTGCCCCGCTCGCCGTTGGTCTCTCGAAGCGGATCGTCGACGCCGCCGCCCGACCGGCGCTGGCCGTGACGCTCGAGCAGGAGGTAGCCGCACAGGAGCGCCTGGCCGCCTCCGACGACTTCGCCGAGGGAGCGCGGGCCTTCCAGGAGAAGCGCGACCCGGAGTACGCGGGAAGCTAGCCCGCCCGCTCAGTCATCTCAGGCCTCGTGGCCGGGCTCGATGTGCTTCGCGTCCGACAGCGTGTAGGGCTCGCCGTCGTAGTCGGCCCGGACCTCGAAGGGCTCGACGACGTAGCCCACGTGGTCGCCCAGCCCGAGGCGGTCCACAATGCGAGCGGCGAACCAGCTGGCGCAAGACTCCAGCACCGGCAGGGCCTCGGGGCCCGGCGTCCACTCGCAGCGCGCGAACTTGTCGGCGTCGTCGCCGGTCTCCCCGCCGAACAGCTCCGCCAGCGGGCCGCCGTCCGCGGGCACCACGTGGACGACCATCGCGTCCGCCCCGCGCTCCAGCACCCGGTAGGTGTGGTTCTTGTCCGATACGCAGACCAGGTGTCGAGGCGGGTCGATGCTGCACTGGGTCCAGAAGCCCACGAGGCAGCCGGCGCGCTCGTCCCCGGCGGCCGTCGTGACGATCGCCATGGGGTAGTCCAGCCTCCCCACGAGCCGGTCGTAGGCGGCATCCGTGGTCACCCCGGCGAGGCTACCGGCGGCCGTCGCGCGGACGCTTCCGCGGCGTGCCGGGACGGCGGTCGCCGACCAGCGTGATCCGGCACGTCCGCCGCTCCACTTCGTGCTCGCGCTCGCCGACGGCGAGGCCGCTGCCGCTGCCGTCGAGCACCCCCTGCGTGACCGCCGCGGCGAGGTCGCACACGAGCTCAGGATGGTCTGGCAGCACCAGGCGGCACGGACAGGACTCGAGACGGACGGTCGAGTCCTCCACCCGGGCGTCGAAGCCGAGCTGCTCGAGCGCCTTCGGGAGGTCGGCCGGGATGTCGTGCGCGCCGGGCCGCCCGTGCAGGTAACGGCCCCATTCGGAGCCGACGGCCCGGAGATCCCGGGGCCGGGCGCGGGCGCGCAGCGCAACCGTGGCGAGCAGCTGCGCCAGACCGCGGAAGTCGGAGGTGGGAACGGACCAGCCGGCGGCAAGGCGGTAGCCAATGCTCGGCCTGCCGCGGCCGGCGGGCGGGTCCGTCACGCGCTCGATCACCGCGGTCTCCTCGAGCTCCGCCACCCGCGGACGCACCGTGTTCACATGGACCCCCGCGGCGTGGGCGAGGTCGGCCAGCGAGGCGGTCCGGCCCTCGGAGAGACGCCGGAGAATCCGGAGGCGCACAGGGTCGGCGACCGCTTCCAGCATCGACATATTTGACATGTTTCCGGATTAAAGTCTAATATCTCGGACGTAATTAGGCGCAGGTGATCGGGGAATAGGAGGGGCGATGGGGCGGTTGATCGACTTGATCCGGGGCTGGCCAGGCAAGCCATCGCATCCGCCTCTGACCGACGCGAGCATCGGCGCCTACACCGTCGGAGTGGCGATGCTCGTGGCGGGGAAGCTGGGCCTCGAGAAGCACCAGATGGCCTACGGGTCGCTGATCGCGATCTCTGGCGGGCTCGCGCTCGCGGCGCCCACCGCAATCACGGGTCTGCTGGACTGGCTCCAGATCGAGAAGGGAACCGCCCGGCGCACCGTCGCGACCGTTCACCTCCTCACGATGGTCACCGCCACGCTCGTCTTCGCCGGTGCCTGGCTCGCTCAGCGTCCGGGCTACGTCCACGGACAGATCAAGACGCTCGGGCTCGCGCTCGGGCTCGCGGCCGAGGCGCTGCTCGCGCTCGGCGGCTACATCGGCGGCACCCTGGTCTTCGCGTACGGCGTGCGGGTCGTGAAGCGACCCGACGCCTCGGTCGGGGAGGCGCTCATCCCGGGGCGGCTCGCCCCGGAGGCAACTGATCAACCGAAATCAACGGAGGTCTCTTCATGAACGGCAGGACTCCTGCCCAGCTCTACGCCCTGCTGGTGGGCGGAACCCTGGTGATCGCGGGGATCATCGGGTTCTTCTACTCGGCCAAGTTCGGGTCCCCGGGCAAGGTCCGCGACGTCTTCGGGATCCTCAGCGTGAACGGGTGGCACAACGTCGTGCACATCGTGACCGGAGCGGCGGGGCTGCTCGCGCTCGGATACGCGGCCCGCGCCTATGCGGGCGTGCTGGGCGTCGTCTACATCGGCGTGGCGGCCTGGGGCTTCATCCTCGGCAACCACGAGAACATCCTCGGGTTCCTGCCGGTGAACACGGAGGACGATGTGCTGCATGCGCTCCTGGGCGTCACCGGCGTCGCCGCCTACCTAGCCACGCCCGCCGCTCCATCGGCGGCAAGGCCGGCGCCCGCAACATAGGGCCGGGACACGCCCATCGGTAGTGTCCGAGGGCCGTGGCCACGGTCGACGCCGAGCACACAGCTGACGTCGAGGCCGCGGCCCTCATCCCCGCCGCGCCCGAAGAGGTCTTCGCGTTTCTGTCGGACCTCCAAAACCACTGGCGGCTCGCGGACCGCTTCGTGGAGGTCGTCACGCTCGAACCCTCGGAGGGCGGCCGCGCCGACGGGGGAACGGTGAGGGTGCGTGGCCCGCTCGGCGTGCGGCGCACCGCCGCCACCCGGGTTGTGGCAGCGCGCGAGCCGCGCTTGATGATCGGCACGGCCGAGCTCGCGGGCGGGACACGCGCACGCGTGAGCTGGTTCCTCGGCAAGCGCCTCAACTCCACGCGCGTGCGCCTGGCCGCGGAGATCGAGCGGGCAAGCCTCCTCGACCGCGTGCTGCTCGCGCTGGGCGGACGCTGGTGGCTGCGGAGGCGGTTCGCGAGCACGCTCGAGCGGCTGGCAGCCGAGTTCGCCCTAGGCGCCGAGCGGGCGCCCGACCAGGCGGCGCGCGTCTAGCCTCCCTCCGCGAAGTCCTCCGCGATTCCGGCGGCGAGGCGTACGCAGGCATCGACCGAGGCCCAGTCGACCCGATCCGGCGTGTCGGTGGGCAGGTGATAGTTCGTGAACGCGTTCTCCCGGACGGAGACCAGCGACACCGCCGGCAGACCGGCGTGGACCGCGAGGATCGGATCGGTCCATGCGCCGAGCCGCACGCGCCGGGGCGACGGAAGCCCTACACGCGCCGCCCCGCGATCCGCACGTTCGATGTCCGCGCCGCGGTACCGCTCCGGGCGGAACGGCCCCTCCTCCCGGACCACGGCGGGCTCGCCCGCCCCCAGTGTGTCGAGGCCGAGCACCAGTGTCGTGCTCGGGTCGAGCCCCGCGTCTCGCTCGCCGAGCCACGCGCGCATGCCGCCCATCCCCGACTCCTCGCAGCCGGTCAGCAGGGCGATGACCTCCAGGCCCGCCTGCGGCTCGGCGGCCAGGCGCTCCACCAGGGCGAGCACGGCGGCCACGCCGGTGGCGTTGTCGCTCGCGCCCGGCACGGCGTCGTTCGAGGCCGTCTCGAGCGCGAGCGCGGCGCAGCCGAGCAGCACGACGGCGCCGGCAAGGCGCACGCCGCGGATTCCGGTCATGCAGCCCGCGGCCGTGAGGGCGAACGCAGCCTTCGGCGTCGAGCCAGGCGACGCCATCACGTCGCGACTCGGCGTCCAGCCGGGGAAGCCGCGCTCCCGCGCGCGGCCGTTTCGCTCCACGATCCGCCACGCGATCCCGGTCTGGGCCGCGTCCAGGTGCGCGACGAGCACCAGCGTGCGGCGCCGCTGCCCCCGCGCGGGGATACGCCCGACCACGTTCGTCGCCTCCCCCGCCGGCGCCGCGCGGGCGAGCCACTGCAGGCGGCCGCCGAACTCGAGCTCGAACGAGGCGGCCGCGGCCAGCGACAGGGCGGCGCCGCCGGCACCGCCCCGCGCGCCGCCGAGCGCCCCGGCCACGAAGTGCGGCACGTGCCGCGCGGCCCAGCTCCGCTGGTAGCGGAAGGTCTGGAGCTCCACGTCGCTCGCGCCGGCCTCGCGCAGCCGCGAGGCCCCCCACTCCGCCGCCCGGCGTTCGCCTGCGGTCGCGGAGCGCCGCGGGATGGCCGCGAGCTCCTGCACGTCGCGCCGGACCCTGGCCGGCGCGTCCGCCGCTAGCCGCCCTCGTGCCAATCGACCGGCCCGGCCACGACCACGTGTCCGGAGAGCGCCCGCCCGAGCACGCGCTGAACCTCGCGCGCGCACTCGACCAGCGCCTCGAGGTCGATCCCGCTCGAGTAGCCCATCTCGTGCAGCATCGACACGAGGTCCTCGCTCGCGATGTTGCCGGTGGCCCCGCGCGGGACGGGACAGCCGCCGAGCTCGCCGAACGACGACTCGAACGAACGGACGCCTGATTCCAGCGCCGCGAGGACGTTCGCGAGGCCCTGGCCGCGGGTGTTGTGGAAGTGGGCGGTCAGCTCGACCCCGGGGAGGCGCTCGCGAGCGGCGTCGAAGAACGCGCGGACCTGAGCGGGGTTCGCCATGCCCGTGGTGTCGCCGAACGCGACCTCCTCACAGCCGGCGGCCGCGAGGCGCTCGGCGATGGCGAAGACCCGCTCCGCCGGCACGTGCCCCTCGTACGGGCAGCCGAACGAGACCGAGATAACGCCCTCGGCACGAAGGCCCTCCGCGAGGGCGCGCCCGATCACCCGCTCCAGACCGTTGAGCGACTCCTCGATCGAGCGGTTCACGTTCTTGCGGTTGTGGGTCTCGCTCGCCGAGAGGAAGAGGTTGACCTCCTGGAAGCGATCCCTGAGCGCGAGCGCATTGTCCAGGCCGCGCTCGTTGGGGATCGGCACGGTCACGGCGACCTCCTCCGGTATCCGCGCCCGTCGCAGCACCTCGGCCGCGTCGGCGAGCTGCGGGATCACGTCGGGGCGCACGAAGCTGGTGACCTCGAGCCGACGCAGCCCGGTCCGCGCCAGCATCTCCACCAGGCGCACCTTGTCGTCGGTGGCGATCACCTCAGGCTCGTTCTGGAAGCCGTCCCGGGGACCGACCTCGCGGATCTTCACGTGCTCGCCCGTCGGAGCGGTCATGGTCAGATCATGCCCATCCCGCCGCTCACGCCCAGGGTCTGCCCCGTCATGTACGACGCGTCGTCGGACGCGAGGAACGCGATCACAGCCGCGACCTCCTCGGGCTGCCCGAGCCGCCTGAGGACGGTCTTGGCGATCATGTTCTGTACGACGCGCTCGCCGACTTCGGCGAACTGCTCCGGCGCCGACATCAGGAGCGGTGTCTCGATCGGGCCCGGGGCCACCGCGTTGCAGGTCACCCCGTAGCGCGCGGACTCGCCGGCAACGGCCTTGGTGAGGCCGATCACGCCCGCCTTGGCGGCGGAGTAGACGCCCGATCCCGGCGAGCCGAGCCGGCCGGCCTCGCTGGCCACGTTCACTACCCGGCCGCTGCCGCGCTCCTGCATCGCGGGCAGGACCGCGTGTGTCACCGCGATCACCCCGCGCAGGTTGACCGCGAGCACGCGGTCCCACATCGCCTCGTCGGTGTTCACGAAGAAGCCGAACTCGTCGTAGCCGGCGTTGTTGACGAGCACGTCGAGCGGCCCGAGATCGGACTCCGCGGCACCAACCGCGGCGTGGATCGAGTCCGTCGAGCGGACATCGAGCTCGTAGGCCCCGCCGCCGATCTCGGTTGCCACCTCGCGGGCGCCGTCGAGGTCCAGGTCGGTCACGGCAACGGCCGCGCCCTCGGCCGCCAACCGGCGGCAGGTGGCCGCGCCGATTCCGCCGGCGCCGCCCGTGACGAGCGCTCTCCGGCCCTCGAGTCGCATCCGGGTCAGCCTACCGACGCGCTAGGTTGCCGCCGTGGCCGCCACGCCCCCCGTACCGATCGTGGGCGGAACCGGCGCGCTCGGGTTCGGGCTGGCGCTTCGACTGGCGCGCGAGCGGGTGCCGGTGGTGATCGGGTCCCGCAGCGCCGAGCGGGCGCAGGAGGCCGCCGAGCGGGCGCGCGAGCGGGTTCCCGGCGCGGAGGTGGACGGGCTGGAGAACGCCGATGCCGCGCGGCGCGGGCAGATCGTCCTGCTCACGGTGCCCTTCCGGGCGCAGTCGGAGAACCTCACGAACTTGAAGGACGCGCTCGAGCCCGGCCAGATCCTGATCGATGCGACGGTTCCGGTGGCCGCGGCCGTGTCTGGCCGGGCCACCCGCCTCCTGGGTGTGCCGCAGGGATCGGCCGGGCAGCAGGCGCAGGAGATGGTGCCCGAGGGCGTGGAGGTGGTGAGCGCACTTCACACGGTGAGCGCGGCCGTGCTGGGCGACCTCGATCACGCCCTGGACGAGGACGTGCTCATCGCCGGCGACAGCGCCGGGGCGAAACGGACGGTGGCCGAGCTGATCGGCCGCATCCCGGGGCTCCGGCCGGTCAACGCCGGACGGCTCGAGGTCGCTCGCCTGGTCGAGGGGATCACGCCGCTCCTGATCTCGGTCAACGCGCGCTACAAGACGACCGCCGGCGTGAAGCTCACGGGGCTTCCCGACGAGCTGTGGTAACGGTCCTCGCCGGCGGGACCGGTGGGGCGAAGCTCGCCCGCGGGATGCT
>VAWV01000032.1 GCA_005883295.1 Actinomycetota bacterium | reverse complement strand
TCGGCGCCACGCGCGGCCGGCTCCGCTACCGGTTCCGCGTGGTTGTCCGGCGGGAGTCCGCCTACCCCTACGAGGAGGGCCGCTCGCCGACCACGACGGTCACGGTGACCGGCTAGTGCCCTGAGTCGGAAGTTCGGCCTCAGCTTCCCGAGTGGCTGGGCGCGGCTGACGACGCACGGGGGATGAGTCGATGCAGGGCATCGGCGATTCCCGCGGGTGGCGTGAGGCGCGCCCAGACGCCGGGAAGGTGCGCGCGAACTGACGACTCAGGGCACTAGTAGCCGCGGCGGACGTGGATCCCGCGGCGGATCACGCCGTGCGGTCCGAGCACGGTGGCCACCCGCGAGCGCCGCCGCACCTGGTCGGCGCAGAACGGCGGGTCCACCCACTGCTTCTTCGAGAACATCTTGGTCTGGTCGGCGAAGTACGGCGAGTTCGGGTTCACCGAGAGCGAGTAGGTGAGGATCGAGCGGTTGCTCGGGCAGCCTTTCCTCCTGGACTGGGTCACCCTCACGAAGCTCGAGCCGTGCGGCACATTCGGGTAGCCCACCGGCGGCGTCCACAGGACGTTGATCGCGTTGAAGAGCCCGTCCGTACCGGGCCCGCCGTGGATCGGGATCTTGACGTTGCCGCGCATCTCGTACTGGTGGGCGCGGAGCGACGCGTCGAGCGGGATGCCGTTCGAGCGCAGGTCGTTCACCGCGTCGCCGAGCGCCTGGTGCACCTGCGGGTCGTTCGTGTTCAGCCCGCTCGGCGTGTTCACCGGGTTATCGGCCGAGAACGGCCTGGTGAACGCCTGGGACGAGAACGGGTTCGAGACCGGCACGCCCGGGGCGGGGGCCCCGCGCAGACGCTCCACGAAGCGGCGGAACAGGAGCGATCCCTTGTTGTCGAGGTTGTCGTGGTTGTTGTAGGCGGCGATCACCGGGCACGCGGCGCTCACGTCGACGGGCCCGCTGGAGCTCGGCTCGGTCCCGTCGGACTCGCACATGGCGGCGAGCGGGTGGCGCCAGAGGACGCTTGCGTACTGGCGGTCGTTGAAGACCATCCAGGTCATGTCGCCGAGCCCGAAGCGGTTGCCGGGGCGGCGGTCCAGACCGTGCAGGCGCTGCGAGATCATGGTCAGCCCGTTGCGGGTCCTGAGCGAGCGCACGCACTTCTCGCAGCCGATGATGCGCGCGAACCCGGTCAGAGGGTGGTTCGGGTTGGCCAGCCAGTAGCTGTCGTTGGAGTTCTCCGTGTAGTCGTTGCGAAACAGCGAGGGCTCGTGGTGTGGGCCGAAGATCCCGGGTACCGCGGCGTCCGGGTCGTTGCCCCACCTGCAGGCGGACGTCGACCCGTCGAGTACCGGGAGCCCAGGCACCGCCTGGTACACGGCCTTTCCGAGCGGCCCGTTCACGCACTGCGCGACCTTGGCGTCGGTCACGTTCGGGATCGCGCCCATGTCCGCGTAGTAGGCCTTGCCGGTGCGGTCGGTGGCGATCGTGTTGACCCAGGGGATGCCCTGGTACTTCCGCTCGATCCGGTCGAGCTGCTTCACGCTCTGGGCGGTGTCGACCTCGAAGAAGTGGTTCAGGTAGCGGAAGTTCGTGGCGTTCACGTCGCCCATCGCGTAGGCGTTCGTCGCGGTCCACGGGAAGATGGGGAGGCCGAGGATCGAGGTGAGGATCGGGCCCTGGAGCGATGAGTACAGCGTCCGGGTCTCGGGCTTGATCGATCCGTCCTGCTGCTTGACCTGGATCGTGACCTTGTCGGCGTGCATCTGGTGCACGGCGTTGTCGTAGATGTAACTGGTGGGGGAGCCAGGCACGAGCTTCAGCTCGTACGGCGTGAACCGGAACGCCGTGGACACGGTGTGGCTCCAGGCCAGCCCGCCGGTGTGTCCGATCAGCACGGCCGGGACACCGAACAGGCTCCCGCCGATCACGTTCACCTTGCCGGGAATCGTGGCGTGGGCCTCGTAGAAGCGCTCGGTGCCGTCCCAGGGGAAGTGCGGGTTCCCGAGCATCAGGCCGCTGCCGTTCTTCGTCGCCGCGCTGCCCAGGGCCACGGCGTTGCTCCCGATGCCGAGGTCGAAGAGGCGCTCGCCGAAGGCCTGGAGCTGCGCGCCCGACGGCTGCAGCGACGGGATCGCCCCCGGCGGCTGCGCGCCGCCGATCCCGTCGATCGCCACGCCCTGGCTGGCGAGCAGGCCCAGCTGCCAGAAGCGGCGGTAGGCGTCGAGCACCGTGATCGGCTTGACCCACGGCTTGCCCCGGCAGGAGGGGTCCGGGAGGTGCGCCACGCCGGTGTCCTTCAGGTAGCGGTTGTAGCCCTTCACGTATCCGCGGACCGTCTGCTTGACCACCCGGAGCGGCCCCTGGGGCGGCGGTTGAGCAATCAGCTTCTCGACGATGTGGTTGTTGATCGCGCGTTGGAAGAAGAAGTCGCTGTTGCGGTTCTGCGGGGTGGTGCCGTTGCCGCGCTGCGCGTAGGTCGCGGTCGGGCCGAAGTAGCGCGAGCGCTGCGCCCGGACGGTCACGTAGTCGTCGGCCATGGGGCAGATGTCGTCCTGCGCGAACGCGTAGCCGTACCCGTAGCCGACGCCCTCCCAGGTCTTGGAGATGATGTGCGGGATGCCGTGCGCGCTGCGGCGGATCACCGCACGCGGCCCGGCGGCGGCCGCAGCGGCCGCCGGAACGAGAGCGGCCAGGATGGCCAGCGCAAGTGCGGCGAGCAGCGTTGCGCTAGCCGGGCGTGCGCGTTCCCCACACGGGCCTCCCATGGGCCTGGACGGTACAGCCGCGCCGCGCGCGGCGCGCCGCGCGGTCAGCCGCCGAGCGACGAGCGGAGCGCCCCAATGCGCCCATAGGCCCGCTGCATCCCCTTCATGCTCAGACGGCCGGACTCGGTCGCGTGACGCAGCTCAGTGGCCGCCCGCGCGCCGTCGTTGTAGCTCTGGGCGAAGAGGAGCAGGTCCACTCCCGCGTGCGCGCTGAGGTCCGCGCGCCGCTCGGGCGAGCCGTACTGGGCGATGGCGGGCGTGTCGAGGTCGTCGGTGATCGAGACGCCCGCGAAGCCGAGGCGGTCACGGAGCTCCCCGCTCGCGATCTTGGACGCGAACAGCGCCGGGCGGCTGTCGAAGGCGGGATAGATCGCGGTGCTCACCATCACCAACCCCACGTGTTCGCCGGCGAGCTTCGCGAACGGGACCTCGTCCTTTCGGCGGAGCTCGCTCTTCGACAGGTTGATCCGGTTCACGTGGAGATCCTCGTTGTTATAAGCAGCCCCGAGGCCGGGGAAGTGCTTGCCGGTGGCCGCCACGCCGCCCTTCGCCAGACCATGCGCGAACGCGGCTCCCAGCCGGGCGACCTTGCTCGCGTCGCGCGAGTAGGCCCGACCCTCCTTCTCCATGATCGACCCGGGCCGCGCCACGTCCACGACGGGGGCGAAGTTCACGTTCACGCCCACGTCGCGAAGGTTGGTCGCGGTCGCGCGGCCCTCGTGGCGGGCGAGCTTCGAGCTGCCGTCGCGCCCGATCTCGGCGGGCGAGTGGTCGGGCGGGCCGTCGAGCCGCTTCACGAGTCCGCCCTCCTGGTCGATCGTTATCAGGAGCGGCGGGTCGCCCTTCGGCCGCGCGTCCTGGAGCGACCTCGTGAGCGACCGCAGCTGGCTCCGCGAGCTGATGTTGCGCTTGAAGAGGATCACCCCGCCGGCGCCGCCCCGGTGGATCCGGTTCAGTAGCGCCTGCGGGGCGGCCGTGCCATCGAACCCGAAGATGATCCGCTGGCCCGCCATCTCCCGCAGTGACGGCCCGCTCGTGGCCAGCGACGCCGGCTGCGGACCGATCGTCAAAGCGACCAGCGCCGCCGCGGCGATGGAGATTCCCACCCGTCGCATGGGCGGGACTCTAGGACCCTCAGACCTCCTGGTACTCGTCGAACTCCTCGCGCATCACGCCGCATGCCTCGCCGATCGTGGCGCGGTCCGCCAGCGCGGCCCGGATCGGGTGGAGCAGGTTGCCGTCGCCCTTCGCCACCTCGCGCAGCTCGTCCAGCCGCCGCGCCACGGCGTCCTGGTCGCGGTCGGCCTTGAACGCGGTGAGGCGCTCCACCTGGTCGCGCTCGGTATCCGGATCGACCTTGAGGATGTCCACATCGTCGACCTGGTCGGTCACGTACTCGTTCACCCCGACCACGATGTCCTGCTTGATCCGGTAGCGCTCCTCGTAGCCCCAGGCCGACTCCTCGACCTCGGCCCGGATGAATGGGATCGCCTTCACCGAGCCGCCCAGCTCCTCCACCTTCTCCATCAGGTCCAGGGCCCGCTCCTCGATCTCGTCCGTGAGCGCCTCCACGAAGTAGGAGCCCGCGAACGGGTCGACCGTGTCGGCCGCGCCCGACTCGTGGGCGAGGATCTGCTGCGTTCGCAGGGCGATGCGCGCGGCGCGCTCGGTGGGCAGCGCGAGCGCCTCGTCGAAGCCGTTCGTGTGGAGCGATTGCGTGCCGCCGCAGACCGCCGCGAAACCCTGGAGCGCGACGCGCACGATGTTGTTCTCCGGCTGCTGGGCGGCGAGCGTGACCCCGCCTGTCTGGGTGTGGAAGCGGATCCGCTGGGAGCTCGAGTCCTCCGAGCCGAAGCGCTCGCGCATGATGCGCGCCCACATCCGGCGCACGGCGCGGAACTTGGCCACCTCCTGGAACACGTTGTTGTGCCCGTTGAAGAAGAAGGCCAGCCGGGGGCCGAACTCGTCGATCTTCAGGCCGGCGTCGATCGCCGCCTGCACGTAGGCGATCGCGTTGCACAGCATGAACGCGACCTCCTGCACCGCCGAGCAGCCCTTCTCGCGCATGTGGTAGCCGGAGATCGAGATCGTGTTCCACTTCGGGATTCGCTCGCGGCAGTAGGCGAACAGGTCGGTGGTGAGCCGCATCGCCGGCCCCGGCGGGTAGATGAAGTTCCCGCGCGCGATGTACTCCTTCAGGATGTCGTTCTGGGTCGTGCCGCGGAGCTGCTCGGCGGGCACGCCCTGCTCCTCGCCGACGAGCTCGTAGAGGAGCAGGAGGATCGCCGCCGGCGCGTTGATCGTCATCGACGTGGAGACCTCGCCCAGCGGGATCTGGTCGAACACGCGGCGCATGTCGTCGATCGAGTCGATCGCCACGCCGGTGCGGCCGACCTCGCCCGCGCAGAGCGGGTCGTCGGAGTCGCGCCCGAGCTGGGTGGGCAGGTCGAAGGCCATCGACAGGCCCGTCGATCCGTGCTCGATCAGGTAGCGGAAGCGCTCGTTGGTCTCCTTGGCCGTCGCGTAGCCGGCGTACTGGCGCATCGTCCAGCGCCGGGAGCGGTACATGTCCGGATGGATCCCGCGCGTGAACGGGAACTCGCCCGGCTCGCCGAGCCGCTCCTGGAGCCCGGGACGGACGTCGTCCTCGTCGTAGACCGTCTCGATCTCGATCCCGGAGTCGGTGAACCGCCGGGGATCGTCGGGGCCGACGATCGGCGCGATTGACGGCTTGTGCTCGGGCTTGGTGGCCATTGGGCGCGGATGACAGGATAAGGCCATGCAGGTGACCGTCCGGCTCTTTGCGATGCTGCGCGAGCGCGCTGGTGCGAGCGAAGTGACGCTCGAGCTTCCAGACGGCGCCCGGGTGCGCGACGCGATCGCCGCGCTCGACGGCGTGGTCGACGACATGCCCGTGGTGATGGCCGTGAACCGTGAGTATGCGTCCGACGACGCGGTGCTCGATCCTGGCGACGAGCTGGCGCTGATCCCGCCGGTTAGCGGAGGTGCGGTGGCCGTCTCGCACACACGCGTGACGGCGGACCCGCTGTCTCTCGACGACCTCCTCCGGCGCGTCCGCGATCCGCGCGCGGGCGCCGTGGTGACCTTCCAGGGCGTGACCCGGGAGGTGGAGCGGCTCGAGTACGAGGCGTATGTGGAGATGGCGGAGGACCGGCTCGCGCAGATCGCGGCGGACGCGATCGCGCGCCACGAGCTGTGCGCGGTCGCCGCCGAGCACCGCGTGGGCACGGTGCCGCTGTCCGAGCCGAGCGTGGCGGTGGCCGTCTCGGCGCCGCACCGCGCGGAGGCGTTCGCGGGCGCGCGCGAGGTGATCGACCGGATCAAGTCCGAGGCGCCGATCTGGAAGAGGGAGGTGGAGCGTGGCGCGGGACGCTGGGCCGAAGGCTCCCGACCCTGAGCTGAGCACGCGCCTGCGCTCGCTGCCCTCGGTGGAGGAGCTCGCGGCGCGCCTGGTGGAGAGCCACGGGGCCGCCCACGGCCTGGCGGTGCTCGCGGCGCGCGACGCCATCGCCGCGCGCCGGGAGGCCATCGCCTCGGGTTCGGCGACCGGCGCCGAGGGCATCGATGAGGACGCCGAGGGTCGGCTGGCTGCGGCCTCCCGCCGCCGACTGCGCCGGGTGGTGAACGCCACCGGGGTGATCGTCCACACCAACCTCGGGCGCGCGCCTCTGCCGGACGCCGCCATATCCGCCCTCGGCGAGGTCGCCCGCGGTTACTCCAACCTCGAGTACGACATCGAGGCGGGGGGGCGCGGCTCGCGCCACGCGCTCCTCGAGGGGCTCCTCTGCGAGCTCACCGGCGCGGAGGCGGCGCTCGTGGTCAACAACTGCGCCGCCGCCGTGCTGCTCGCGGCCGCGGCGCTCGCCGAGGGCCGCGACCTCGTCGTCTCGCGCGGGCAGCTGGTGGAGATCGGGGGGTCGTTCAGGATTCCGGAGGTGGTCGCGCACTCCGGAGCGCGGCTGGTGGAGGTGGGCACCACCAACCGCACCCGCCTCGCCGACTACGGGCGCGCGCTCGGGCCTGATACCGGCGCCATCCTGCGCGCGCACCAGTCCAACTTCAGGACCGTCGGGTTCGTGGAGGAGGTGGAGATCGAGGCGCTGTGCGAGCTCGCCGCCGGCGCCGGCGTGCCCGTCATCGACGACCTCGGGTCGGGCGCGCTCGCCGAGCGGGTGCCCGAGCTCGCGGAGGAGCCGCCGGTCCGGCGCTCGGTGACCGCCGGGTGCGCCGTTTCCTGCTTCTCGGGCGACAAGCTCCTCGGCGGGCCGCAGGGCGGCGTGATGGTGGGGACGGCCGCGGCGATCGATCGCTGCCGCTCGCACCCGCTGGCCCGCGCGCTGAGGATCGACAAGCTCTCGCTCGCCGCGCTCGAGTCCACCCTCCTGCTGTACCGCGATCCCGCCACGGCCGCGCGCGAGATCCCGGTGCTGCGGATGCTCACGGCCGGCGACGCCGAGCTGCGCGCGCGCGCCGGGGCGATGCGCGACCGGATCGCCGCGGCGAGGATCGAGGCGCGGGTGATCGACGCCACCGCGAAGGTCGGGGGCGGGGCGCTGCCGCTGCTCGAGCTCGAGGGGCCGGTGTGCGCCGTGGATCCCGCGCCGCTCGGCCTGGATGAGCTCGCACGCCGGCTGCGCGGGTCCGACCCGCCGGTGATCGCGCGCGCCCGGGAGGGCTGGCTCCTGCTCGATCCGCGGACACTCGACGACGAAGAGGCCGGGCTTGCGGCGGCCGCTGTGGTCGGCGCCGCCGGATAGCCATCCGCTCGTAGATGACGCCGGGACGCGACGCGGGACCGCCGCTCACCCTGGGCACGGCCGGGCACATCGATCACGGCAAGACGGCCCTGATCATTGCGCTCACCGGTATCAACACGGATCGGCTCCCCGAGGAGCGGTCTCGGGGGATCTCGATCGAGCTCGGCTACGCGCCGCTCGACCTGCCGAGCGGGCGGCGGCTGTCCGTGGTCGACGTGCCCGGTCACGAGCGCTTCGTGCGCACGATGGTCGCCGGGTCGTCGGGGATCGACATGTTCCTGCTCTGCATCGCGGCCGACGACGGAGTCATGCCGCAGACGCGCGAGCACCTGGCGGTCCTGCGCCAGCTCGGCGTGGCCGAGGGCGTGGTGGCGATCACGAAGGCCGACATCGGCGAGCCCGGGGTGGCGTCGCGGCTTCCCGGCCGGGCCGGTGACGACGGTCCGGTGCGGCTGCATGTGGACCGCTCGTTCACCCTGCGCGGGATCGGCACCGTCGTGACCGGAACGCTCTGGTCGGGCGCCGTGCGGGAGGGTGAAACGGTGCGCGTGCTGCCGCGCGGGCTCGAGGCCAGGGTGCGCTCGGTGCAGGTCCACGACCAGCCGGTCGAGGCCGCTGAGGCAGGGCAGCGGGTGGCCCTCAACCTCGCCGGCGTGGCCTGGCGCGAGCTGCGGCGCGGGGACGTGGTGACCACGCCGGGCGCCGAGCTCAGGCCCGGGTACCTCCTCGACGTCCGGGTGGAGCTGGAGGCCCACGCACGTCCGCTGCGGCGCGGCGCGCGCATCCACGTGCATCACGGCACGCGCGAGGCTCCCGCGCGGGTGGTCCCACTGGAGGGCGACGACCTGCGCCCGGGTGCGCCGGCCCTGGTCCAGCTCCGGTTGGAGGCGCCGCTCATGGCGGCACCCGGCGACCGCGTGATCCTGCGGCAGGTTGCTCCGCCGGACACGATCGGCGGCGGCCGGGTGGTGGACGTGGCGCCGCGCAAGCACGGTCCCGGGTCCGACGTGGTGGAGCGCCTGCGGGCGATCGAGCGCGGGGAGCCGGTCGAGGTGCCGGCGCCGCGGGAGGAGCCTGTGGCGCGTGAAGCTCCGGTCGCGGCCGAGGAGCTCGACGACGACGCCCTGCGGCTGGCCGCCCTGCTTCGGTCCGACGGGACGTCGCCGCGCGCCGACGCGGACCTGGCCAAGGCCGCCGGCCTGGAGCTGCGCGCCGCCGAGGAGAGGCTGCGGCGTCTGGAACAGGCGGGTGAGGCCGTGCGGGTGGCACGCAACCTCCACTTCCATCCCGAGCCACTCGCCGAGCTCGAGGCGCGGGTGGTGGCGATCTGCGAGCGGGACGGGCAGGCCACCATCGCGGGGGTCCGGGACGAGCTGGGCGGCTCCCGGAAGGTCGCCCAGGCCGTCCTCGAGCACCTCGACCGGACCAAGGTCACGCGGCGTGAGGGCGACGCCCATGTGCTGCGCCGCCGCCGCGCCGTCTAACGAGGGGTCTGGACCAGCACGTCGGCCGCCCGGGGGTCGAGTCGCATGCCGAGGAGCCGGTGCAGCGAGAACACGATCGGCCGCTCGGACGCCATCCGAACGAGAGTGAACGTGGGGCGGTCGAGTCGAAGGACCTGGCGGAACCCGTGGGGAACGAACGCGGCCGGCCGGGGCGGGCGCGGCGTCTCGCCCGCCCGGCGCACGGCGACTCCCAGCAGGTCGATCTCGGTGACCCGGACGAGGCCGCCGGCGGGGAAGCGGTGGAGGTCGGATGCGTAGAGGCCCAGCGGGATGAGCCCGTTCAGCGGGCTCACGACGAGGGCGCGCGTCACCCGCGCCGGGCCGAGGGCGCGGGCGGCGCCGCGCCAGTCGTCGCGCTGGAACTCCGGGCGCGCGTCGACCTCGACGACAGCTGTGAAGGAGAGGGCGCACAGGAGCGCGGTCAGCGCCGGCCCGGCGACTCGCGCACGAGCGGCGCCCAGCCCTGCCGCGAGCACGATCGCAAATGGAAGCCAGCCGGCGATCACGTTGCGGGTGATGAGGTAGTCGGCCCCGGCAAGCGCGACGACCAGGGGAACGCCGGCAGCGAGGACGACGAACGCGCACGCAGTCGCCGCTCCCCGGCGCGCCCGCTCGTCCGCCCGGGTGAACAGGAGCAGCAGCGCCGCCGCCGCGAGGACGGCCGCCCCGGCCGTGAAGACCGCCTGCGACGGGAGCGCGTAGCCCACCAGGAACTGCTTCGGCACCTGCACGAGGCGGGACGCGAGCGAGGTGCCGTGGATGAAGCCCGCACCCTCGTTGCCCGACTGGTGGATGGCGAGGGGTAGAAGCGCCGCCCCCACGATCGCCACCCCGGTGACCGACAGCGTCGCCGCCCGGCGCCGTGCCGGTGCTCCCAACAGCAGCCAGGCGGCCTCGGGTATGACGACGAAGATCGCGAAGTAGTGGGTGGCCAGCGCGAGGGCGGAGACCGTGGCCCAGAGGGCGAATGCGCGGCTCGATCCCCCGTCGCGCGCGCGCAGGAAGAGGAGGATCGACAGCCCCGACAGGAGCACGAGCAGCGCGTACGAGCGGGCCTCCTGCGAGTACCAGACGAGCAGCGGGTTGAAGGCGACGAGCGCGCCGGCCACCAGTGCAGCGCGCTCGGAGACGAGCCTCCGGCCGAGCAGGTACGCGATCGGGATGGTGGCCATGCCCAGCAGCGCCGACAGCGATCGCAGGCCCACCTCGGACGTGCCAAACGGCCGGGTCCAGAGCCAGGCGAGCACGTAGTAGAGCGGCGGGGTCTCTTCGGTCTTGGGGATCCCGCGGGCCAGGTGCCCGAGGCTGCCCCGGAGGAGGTGGACCGTGTAGCCCTCGTCGATCCAGAAGCTCTGGGTCCCGAGCGTGGCAAACCTGAGCGCCGCCCCGGCGACGACCAGGGCTAGCAGGATCAGCTGCGGGCGGGTCAGCCGCCGGAGGGTCACGGGCGGGCGAGCATATCCGCGCGCCCGAGGCTCCCCGTTTGCGCGCGCACGAGCCGTCGCCGATACTCGCTCGGATGATCCACCGGGCGGGTAGACGCGGGAAGGCGGCCGTCGTGCTCGGCCGGATCGACCTGGTGCGGGCGCTCGGGCGCGCGGGAATCGCGTCGATCGTCGTCGCGGCCCGGGCCGATCCGATCGGTTACTCACGTCACGTGATCGGCACGATCGACCCGGGCGCCGGCGCAGTGGACGCGCTGCTGGCGCACGCCGGTGGGTCGGTGGAGCCGCCGCCCCTGTTCTACGACTCGGACGCCGCGCTGATGCTCGTATCGCGCAACCGCGACCGGCTCGGGCGGGCCTACCGTTTCGTGCTGCCGGAAACGGAGCTCGTGGAGAACCTGCTCGACAAGCGGCGGTTTCAGGAGCTGGCGGAGCGGCTCGGCCTCCCCGTGCCGCGGGCCCGACGGGTCACCCGCGACGACCTCGGCCTTCGGTTCCCGGTGGTGGTGAAGGCGACTCCGCACCGCGACCGCCGCTGGGAGGAAGCCGGGTTCGCGACGAAGGTGCTGCTGGTCAACGATCCGGGGGCGCTCCGCGACGTGGTCACGCGCATCGACGGCACGGGCCTGGAGGCGATCGCCCAGGAGCT
>VAWV01000031.1 GCA_005883295.1 Actinomycetota bacterium | reverse complement strand
GAGTTCCACCAGACCTTCGTGCACGGGCGGCACGGCACGCCTGTGGACGTGGCGATCGACGCCGCCGGCATGGCGATCGCCTGCCTCCTCATCCTGAGCCGGGAGCGCACGTGATCGCGCCCCGCCTCCCGCTTCAGTCCGCCGAGCCGGTCATCTGGTTTGCACGGGTCCGGTTCGTCCTCGCCGCCCTGGCGTTGCTCTCAGCGCTGATCTTCGACATCCCGAACAAGTGGTGGACCGTCGCCGTGCTTGCGGCGGTCGCGCTCACGTGGTCGGCCGGGACGGTCCGAATGGCGGAGCGGCGCCCGAAGCTCGCGATGAGCTGGGCCGTCGCCATCGGCGACCTCGTCGTTCTCGGCGCAATCCAGCTGGCCGAGCCCGCCTCCTACGCCGGGGTG
>VAWV01000030.1 GCA_005883295.1 Actinomycetota bacterium | reverse complement strand
CGTTCAGCGGCGGCATGCTCGCGTTCTACGAGGTCCTCTTCGCGGTGTCGGCGATCTGCTGCGGCCTGTTCGTGGCGAGGCTGCGCACCGCGGAGTCCGCCGCGCGACTGCGCGCGCGGCAGCTGTCGCGACGGACCATCGAGGCGGAGGCGCTCGTGCGGCGACGGCTGGCCGAGTCGATCCACGACGGGCCGGTCCAGGAGCTGATCGGCCTCGACCTGATCCTCGCCGCCGCCGAGCAGGCCGCCGCGCGCGACGACCGCGAGCACGTGCGCGAGCGCCTGGCCGACGCGCGTGCCCTGGCCGAGCGCAACGTCGACGCCCTCCGCGACGAGATCCTCTCGCTGGGCCCCTACGGCTTCGAGGAGCTCACGTTCGCGGCGGCCGTGGAGCAGTGCGTCCCGCTATGGGAGCGCCGCTACGGGATACGGATCGAGCTGGCCGTGGATCCGCTCAACCTCGAGAACGACATCTGCGGCGCGCTCTTCGGGGTGACCCAGGAGGCGGTGGCGAACGCCGGGAAGCACGCCGGGGCCACGCGCGTCGTGGTCACGCTGCGCACCGTCGAGGGCGAGGTGGAGCTGCGCGTGTCCGATGACGGGCACGGGTTCGACGACGGCGACGCGCTCTCGAGCACCGACCCGGGCCACATCGGCCTCGCGAGCATGCGCGAGCGCGCCGAACTGATCGGGGGCCGGCTCGAGATCGAGACCGGCGAGCGCGGGACGAAGGTCGTGGTGCGCGCGCCGCTGGGCGAGAGCGACAGCGCTTGAGGAGCGCCTAGAGCCAGCCGCGCTGGGTGGCGACCAGCACCGCCTGGGCCCGGTCGACGGCACCGAGCTTGGCGTAGGTGTTGTGCAGGTGCGTCCGCACGGTGCTGGTCGAGAGACCGAGGTCGAGGGCGATCTGCTTGTAGACCTTGCCCTCGGCGAGGTGCTTGAGCACGTCGACCTCGCGCGCCGAGAGCGGGCACGGGTCGATCTGGCGGCGCTGCTGGCCACTCGGGTACGGGAGCTCGTACATCACCGACCGCAGCGCGTCACCGTTCAGGCCGAGCTCGCGCGCAACCTTCAGCATCCGCGCCGGCTCGATCGGCTGACCCTGCCCGTAGTGGGCGAGCATGTCGGCCAGCCGGATCACGGCGCCCTCGCCGTTCGCCTCGTCGGTGTGGTGGCGCTCGATGGCCGCGGCCAGCCGCGGCGCCAGTCCCCAGCGGCGGGCGAGGACCCCGCCCACGAGCGCGTGGTCCACACCGAGCTCGCGGCGCTCGCGGTGGAGGCGCTCCTCCGGCGTGCGCGCGGTCCCGTGGATCTGGCCCGGGTAGCCGGGGTAGGCGTGCACGAGCACGAGCTTCCCGATGTCGTGGAGGAGCGAGGACACCAGCAGCTCGTCGCGCTCGCCGAACTCGGTCTCACGCGCGAGGCGGTCCGCCGCGCGCTGGGTGGCGACGGCGTGGAGCCGGAAGCGCTCCGGTGCCGCGTCCCATCCCGGGATGCGCTCGAAGAAGTCGAAGACGGCGGTGCGGGACGCGAGGGCCTCCACGCCGCTCGGCGTGAGGAGCTCGATGGCCTCGGGCACCGTTGCGATCCGGCCGCGCTTGGCGGCGGGGGCCCGGTTCGCGATCCGCAGGACGGCGATGACCAGCGAGACGTCGGACTCGATCGCAGCCACGACGTCGCCGACCGAGCTGTGCTCCTCGCGGACCAGCCGGAGCACGCGGTTGCGCGACTCCGCCAGGGCCGGGAACGCCTCGAGGGCCTCGAAGGCGGCCGTCAGGCGACGACCGTGGCCTTCCGCGGCCTCACGCGCCGCGGCTGCCGCGGTGCTCTGTCGGTTGGGGACCGGCTTGAGTGCTCTGTTCGCGCTGATGGCTGTGGCCTTCCGTGGCTTCGGAGCGGCGGCGCCGTCCGCAGGCTTGAGGGCAACTGGACAGATCATCGGCAGCGGGTTCCCGAGGGTTGAGCGCTGCGTTCCGTTTGGCGAGCGGGATTGGTGCTTCGACCCTAACCCTCCGGGCCGCCCGAACTACCCCATTTCGGTAAGCGCCGCTGCTGTGCCGGGTCAGGCGCCGGCCCGGTCGAGCGCCCGGTCGATGCGGGCGAGGGCCTCCTCGCGGCCCAGCGCTGCCACGGACTCGAATATCCCAGGCGACACGGTGGTTCCGCTGATCGCGACCCGCACCGGCTGGTAGACGTCGCGCGGCTTCACGCCCAGCTCGTCGACCACCGACCGCAGGGCCGTCTCGAGCGTCTCCGGCTCGAACGGCTCGGCGCTCGCGATCGCCTCCCGCGCACGGCGCAGCCGGTCCGGCGCGCCGTCGGTCATCACCTTCTCCCACGCCCGCTCGTCCAGCGGCTGCGGCTCGACCAGGAAGGCGGCGAGCCGCCAGAAGTCCGTGAGCGTCTGCATCTTCTCTTGGGCGACGGCGACCGCGGCCTCGGGGATCGGCCGCCCGAGCAGGGCCTCCAGGCGATCCCTGAGCTCACCGGGCTCGAGGCGGCGCAGGTAGTGGCCGTTCATCCAGCGAAGCTTCTGCTCGTCGAAGACGGCCGGGGACTTAGACACCCGCTCGAGCGAGAACCGTTCGACGAGCTCCTCCGTGGTGAAGAACTCCGTGCTCTCGTCGTAGCCCCAGCCGAGCAGCGCGATGTAGTTGCACACGGCCTCCGGGAGGTAGCCCGCCTCACGAAGCTCCTGCACCGATGCCGCTCCGTGCCGCTTCGAGAGCTTCTTGCCGTCCGTCCCGTGCAGCAGCGGCAGGTGCGCGTACACCGGCGGCTCCGCCCCCAGGGCACGCAGGATCAACAGCTGGCGCGGGGTGTTCGAGAGGTGGTCCGCGCCGCGCACCACGTGCGTGATCCCCATGTCCCGGTCGTCCACCGCGACCGCGAGGTTGTAGAGCGGGCTGCCGTCCGAGCGCGCGATCACGAAGTCGTCGATGGCTGCGTGCTCGAACACGACCTCGCCGCGGATCACGTCCTGCACCGTCGTGGCGCCCTCGTCCGGAACCCGTAGCCGCACGGCGCCCTCGTCGAGGTAGGCGTGACCCTCCGCCTGGAGGCGCTGGATCTCCTCCTCGTGCCGCGGCCGCCGCTGCGCCTGCGAGAAGGGCCCCTCGTCCCACTCGAGCTCGAGCCATCTCAGCGCGTCGTAGATCTGCTCCACGTTCTCGGGCGTGGAGCGCTCGCGGTCGGTGTCCTCGATGCGCAGCACGAACGCGCCGCCGGACTGACGCGCCAGTAGCCAGTTGTACAGTGCCGTCCTCGCTCCGCCGATGTGCAGCGCGCCGGTCGGCGAAGGAGCGAACCGGACCCTCATGCCCACACCGCGATGCTAATCGGCGGCCACGTCTCCCCGGCCGGCGGCCTGGTCAACGCCTTCCACCGCGGCGTCGAGCGCGACTGTGACGCGATCCAGATCTTCAACCAGTCGCCGCGCGCGTGGCGTCACCGGAGCTACGAGGAGGACGACGTCGCCGAGTTCCGCGGGCTGCTCGCCAAGGGGCCCGTCCGCGCGATCGTGATCCACGCCGTCTATCTGATCAACCCGGCGTCGAAGGACAGGGTCGTCCGCAAGAAGTCGATCGACGCCCTTGCGCACGCGCTCCAGACGGGAGACCGGATCGGCGCGCGCGGGGTGGTGGTGCATCCCGGCTCCACCGTCGGCGAGCCGCTCGAGGAGGCGATCGAGCGAGTGGGCGACGCGATCCGCCGCGTGCTGGCGCAGTCCGAGTCCTGCCCGCTGCTGCTCGAGAACACGGCCGGGGCCGGCGGGACGATCGGGCGCTCGTTCGAGGAGCTGGCGCGGCTGATCGAGCTGGGCGGCGGCGACAAGCGCATCGGGCTCTGCCTCGACTCCTGCCACCTGCTCGCGTCGGGATTCGACGTTCGGACCGCGGACGGGCTGTCCGACGTGATCGACCGCTGCGTGGAGATCGTCGGCACAGAGCGGCTGGCGTGCCTGCACGTGAACGACTCCCAGACCGGCCTCGGCTCGAACCGCGACCGCCACGCGCCGCTCGGCACGGGCGAGCTCGGCCGCAAGGGCTGCGCGGCGTTCTTCTCCGAGCCCCGCTTCGAGGGGCTGCCCGCGATCTTCGAGGGCCCCGGTTTCGACGGCAGGGGCGCGGGACCAACGGACATCAAGACCGCCCGCGAGCTGCGGGCGAAGGGCCTCGCCGCGCGCCGCCGCGCTAGAGGCGGTCGCGGAGGTCGAACTCGGGCGCGGGCTCGGACACCGGCTCGTCGAAGAACCCGGGGTTGACGCACTCGAAGGCGTCCCCGCCGCCGTGGTACGCGCGCTCCACCGCGGTCCGGCAGCGCGGCAGCGGCGTTCCGGTGAGCTTGACGCCGCCGAAGCCGTGCCTGGTGCGCTCGGCCTCGCGGAAGAGCTCAACGTCGATCTCCACGCGGAAGACCTTGTTGAGGCAGCCCATGAAGCGCCGGCCGCTCCGCTCGTCGTCGTAGAGGTACAGGTAGGGGCAGGCCGACTCGATGCACCCCGAGGGAAGAAGGACGCGGTCGCAGAACGCGCAGCACTGGCGGCATTCGGCGGCTTGGACGGCAGCTGTCTGGGCCACGGTGAAACTCTAACCCCGAACGCCGGCGCGCGACGCGCCCGCGCGGCCCGCTAGACGAGCTCCGCGGCGCCGGCCAGGCCATCCAGGTCGGCCCGGAAGCGCGCGGGCGCGACGCGGTAGGGCTCGCCGAGAACGAGCGTCCGCTCGCCCACCAGCAGCGCGAGCTCGTGGTCGCCTCGGTTGTGCGCGGCCAGCTCCTTGAGGTCGTCCAGGAAGGACGCCGGGATGCTCGGCGCCACCTTGAGCGTGACCCGGGGCGGCGGGCCGCTCAGGATCGCGGCCGCGCGCGCCGCCTCGACCTCGTCGTGGCTCGGGTCGAAGATCTCCACGTCCTGGGCCACGAGCTTGGTCTCGCCCTGCTCCTTGTGGTCCACGCGCCCGCGAACGATCACGACCTTGTCGACGTCCACCTTCTCGGAGTTGGCCGCGTACGCCGAGTTGAAGACCAGCATCTCGACCTGGGCCTCCAAATCGTCGAGGGTGGCGAACAGCATGGGCTCGCCCTTCTTGGTTCGGATCCGCTTGGCCTCGGAGATCATCCCGCCGACCGTGACCCAGTCACCGTCGCGCTTGCCACCAAGGTCCGCCAGCGAGCACTCGACGCGAGCGCGGAGCGCGGCCCGCACCTCCTTGAGCGGGTGGCTCGACAGGAACAGGCCGAGCGTCTCCTTCTCCATCGTGTTCAGCTCGCGGCGCTCGTCGGGCAGTGCCGGGATCGGCGGTCGCTGGCGGCTGGCCCCGGGTGCGCCGCCCGCGCCGCCGGCCGCTGGGGCCTCGAGGTCGAAGATCGACGACTGGCCGAGCTGGGCATCCTGCTGTGCCTTCGACCCCGAGGCCTGCGCCTGGGGAAGCACGGCCAGCATCCCGCTGCGCGTGGCGGCCGTGGAGTCGAGGGCGCCGCAGCGGATGAGGGACTCGATTGCCTTCTTGTTGACGGCGCGGCAGTCCACCCGCTCGCAGAAGTCCCACAGCGAGGTGAAGGGGCCGCCCTCCTCGCGGGCGGCGATGATCGCGTGGACGGCGGCGGCGCCCACGTTCTTGACGGCGTCGAGCCCGAAGCGGATGTTGCCGCCCGCGACCTTGAAGTCGTGGCCGGACTCGTTGGCGTCGGGCGGCAGCACCTCGATCCCCATCTCCTCGCAGCGCGACACGAAGAAGGGCACCTTGTCCTTGGTCGACATCACCGAGGAGATGAGGGCGGCCATGTACTCGGCGGGGTAGTTGGCCTTGAGCCATGCGGTGCGGTAGGAGATGAGCGCGTAGCACGCGGCGTGGCTGCGATTAAAGGAGTAGTCCGCTGCAGCCTCGTTGACCCTCCAGAGCTCTTGCACCACGCGTTCGGAGGTCCCGGTGGCGCGGGCGCCCACGAAGAACTGCTCCTTCATCCCGGCCATCCGGGCCCGGTCCTTCTTGCCGATCGCCTTCCGCAGATCGTCCGCCTCGGGTCCGGTGAAGCCGGCGATCTCCTTGGCGATCTGCATCAACTGCTCCTGGTAGAGGATCACCCCGTACGTGGCCTCCGTGATCGGGCGGAGGCGGTCGTCGAGGTAGGTGATCCCCTCGGGGTTGCGCTTGTTCCGCGCGTACTCGTCGATGTGGCGCATGGCGCCCGGCCGGTAGAGCGCCCCCAGCGCGACCAGGTCGTCGAACTCCGTCGGCCGCACCTTCTTGAACGCCTCGCGCATCCCATCGGACTCGAACTGGAACACGCCAACCGAGTCGCCGCGCTGGAGCATCTCGTAGGTCCGCGTGTCGTCGAGCGGGAGCGTGGCCATGTCGGGGCGCGTGCCGGCGGAGCGCTTGATGATGTCGAGCGCAGACTCGATCACGTCCAGGTTGCGGAGCCCGAGGAAGTCCATCTTCAGGAGGCCGATGTCCTCGATCGGCTTCATCGAGTACTGGGTGACGGTCCGGTAGGCGCGGCTACCGTCCTCCGCCACCTCGCCGCGATCCTCCGCCAGCTGGAGCGGGACGATCTCCGTTAGCGGGCGGTCCGCGATCACCACCGCCGCCGCGTGGATCGAGGAGTTGCGCACGATGCCCTCGAGACCCTTGGCAACGTCGATGATCTGCCTGGCCTGGGGGTCCTCCTTGTACGCGCGGGCCAGCTCCTCGCCCTGCTTGAGGCAGTCGTCGAACGACGGCGGGCGGCCCATGATCGGGTCGGGGATCATCTTGGCCAGGCGGTCCCCCGTGCCGTAGTCGTACCCCAGCACGCGGGCGGCGTCGCGGGTGGCCGCGCGCGGGAACATCCGGCCGAACGTGACGATCTGCGCCACCGACTCCTGGCCGTACTTGTTCGCCACATAGCGGATCACGCGGTCCCGCCCCTTGACCGAGAAGTCGATGTCGATGTCCGGCATCGAGACGCGCTCGGCGTTGAGGAAGCGCTCGAACAGCAGTCCGTAGCGGAGCGGGTCGACGTCCGTGATGTTGAGCGAGTAGGCGACGATCGATCCCGCCGCCGAGCCCCGCCCCGGACCCACCGCGATGCCGTTGTCCTTGGCGAACTTGACGAAGTCCCAGACGATCAGGAAGTACGCGGCGAAGCCCACCCTGCTGATCACGCCGAGCTCCATCTCGAGCCGCTCGACCGCCTCCGCCGGCGGCGGGTCGCCGTAGCGGCGCCGGAGCCCGTCGAAGGCGAGCTCACGGAGGTACTCGGCCTCGTCGCGGCCGTCAGGCGTCGGATAGCGCGGGATGAGCTGCTTGCCGAGCTCGATCGTGGCGTCGCAGCGCTCGGCGATCTCGAGCGTGCTGGCGATCGCCTCCGGCAGCTCGGCGAAGGCGGCCGCCATCTCGGCGGAGTCCTTCAAGTAGAACTCGTTGGTGTCGAATGAGAGCTTGGGCTGCTCGAGCGTGGACTTGGTCTGCACGCAGAGCAGGGCCCGGTGGTTGTCGTAGTCCTCGCGGCGCAGGTAGTGGACGTCGGCGGTGGCCACCAGCGGGCGGCCGACCTCGCGCGCGATCCGCACGATCCCCTCGTTCGCCTTGTCCTGCTCCGGCAGCCCGTTCTTCTGAACCTCGAAGTAGACGTTCTCGGAGCCGAAGACGCGCAGCAGGTCGTCGGCGTGCGCGCGTGCCTCGGCCGGGTTGTTGTCCACCAGGCGGCGGCAGAAGCGCGACTGCAGGCAGCCCGTGAGGGCGATCACGCCGGCCGCGTGGTGCTCGAGCAGCGCCATGTCGACGTTGCACTTGCCCCTCTTGTTCCCCTGCAGGAAGCCGGCGGAGGTGAGCTTGACCAGGTTGCGAAGCCCCTCGTCGGAGGCCGCGAGCAGGGTGAGGTGGTTGCGCTCGTAGCGCACCGCATCCCCGTTCAGGTCGTCGCACAGGTAGGCCTCGAAGCCCAGGATCGGCTTGACGCCGTGCTTCTGGCAGGCCTTGTAGAGCTCGACCGCTCCGTTCATCACTCCGTGGTCGGTGAGCCCAAGGGCGGGCTGCTCGAAGGCCGCCGCCCGTTCCGCGAGGGCGTCGATCTTGCACGCCCCGTCGAGCAGCGAGTACTCGGAATGCACGTGAAGATGAACCGCGGGCGGCACGGATCGATCGTACGCGCCGTTCCAGACGTGAACGCGGCGCCGGCGAGG
>VAWV01000029.1:8351-13862 GCA_005883295.1 Actinomycetota bacterium | reverse complement strand
CCGCCGTCACGCGTTCAAGGTGGGGACCGCCCTGCTGCTCACGCTCGCGGGGCTGTTCGCAGCTGGCGCGGACACCGCGGCGCTCGTCCTGGGCATCCTCCTCCTGACTGCGTGCGCGTCGGTGACGGTCGCAAACTTCTGCGTGCCCTCCGAGCTGATGGCCCTGTGGGAGCGTCGGTCGGGCCGGACCATGGAGGCCCTCCGGTGACCGACCCCACCGTGGCCGTGCCGCCGGTCGACGTGGACGTCCTGCGGGTCGAGATCCAGAAGACCTACACGGACGTGTCGACCAAGCCCGACGAGGACTTCGTCTTCCCGACTGGACGCGCGTGGGCCGAGGACCTCGGCTACCCGCAGCCCGAGCTCTCGCGGGTGCCGGACGGGAGCGTGGAGAGCTTCGCGGGCGTCGCCAACCCCTTCGCGCTGGGCCGGATCGAGCGGGGCGCGACCGTGCTCGACCTGGGCTGCGGCGCGGGAACCGACCTGCTGATCGCGGCACAGATGGTGGGCGAGGAAGGGCGCGCAGGGGGCATGGACATGACCCCCGCGATGCTCGAGCGCGCGCGAGCGAGCGCCGCCGGGATGGGACTCGCGAACGTGGAGCTCCACGAGGGCCTGATCGAGAGGTTGCCGCTGGACGACGAGTCCGTGGACGTTGTGATCTCGAACGGCGTGATCGACCTCGTGCCGGACAAGGCCGCCGTGTTCGGGGAGATCGATCGCGTGCTGCGCCCGGGTGGGCGACTTCAGATCGCCGACGTGATCATCCACACAGAGGTCTCCGAGGACGCGCGGGAGCGGATCGACCTCTGGACCGGGTGAATTGCCGGGGCTCTCCTGGAGGGAGAGCACGCGCGCCTGCTGGTCCAGCGGGGCTACACAGACATCAAGCAGGGCGACCTCGTCGACACTTACGCGCGCTCGGCGTTCGAGGACACGCGTCGCAAGGCGAAGAAGTTCGGCGCGATGGGGTCGACCATCCGGGGCACCAAGCCGAGGCAGTAGCGCGGCGTCGCTCCGCCTTCTAGGCGGCTGACGGGCACCGGTTAGGCTCACCGGCAGAGCCCGATGCCCGACATGCGCCAGAGACCCGCCCGGCAACAGGCCGACGGCGATCGCCGGCCCTGGCGCGTGGAGGGCCATCCCGAGGGAGAGGCTCCGGAGCGCGGACCGCAGCGCACGCCGATGTTCCCCAGCGCTGGCCGGCGCTTCTGGTGGGTGCTCCTGGCGCTGTTCGCCCTGAACTTCATCCTCAGCCTCGCGCTGTCGGGCAAGGCGGAGCGGCTGACGGTGCCCTACACGCTCTTCTATCGCCAGGTCCAGCAGGGAAACGTGCGCGAGATCAGCTCGAAGGGCGACGAGATCCAGGGCACGTTCAGGATCGCCGTCCGCTACCCGCCGGGCAAGGGCGGCAAGTCCAACGCGAAGTTCCAGACCGTGCGACCCACGTTCGGCGACGACGGGCTCTCGAAGCTGCTGATCGCCAAGAACGTGACGGTGAACGCGCACGCCGTCGACACCGGCACGCCGCTGTGGCAGACGATCGTGTTCGGCTTCGGTCCCACGCTGCTGCTGGTGGGGTTGTTCGTTGCCCTCGCGCGCAGGAGCTCGGCTGGCGGCATGCTGGGGTCGTTCGGCCGCGCCGGCGCGCGCCGCTACGAGCACTCCGCTCAGCGGACGACCTTCAAGGACGTGGCCGGCATCGACGAGGCCGAGGACGAGCTGGTCGAGGTGGTGGACTTCCTCCGAAACCCGGACCGCTATCTGCGCGTCGGCGGCGCCATCCCGAAGGGCGTGCTCCTGGCCGGTCTGCCCGGCACCGGCAAGACGCTGCTGGCGCGCGCGGTAGCCGGAGAGGCCGACGTGCCGTTCTTCTCGATATCGGCCTCCGAGTTCATCGAGGCGATCGTGGGGGTCGGCGCGAGCCGGGTGCGCGACCTCTTCAACCAGGCCAAGCAGGCGGCGCCCGCGATCATCTTCATAGATGAGCTCGACGCGATCGGTCGCGCCCGAGGCGGCGGCGTGTCGCTCGGGGGCCACGACGAGCGCGAGCAGACCCTCAACCAGATCCTCACCGAGATGGACGGGTTCACCGGCAGCGAGGGCGTGATCGTGCTCGGCGCGACCAACCGGCCCGAGGTGCTCGATACGGCCCTGCTGCGGCCGGGCCGCTTCGACCGGCGCGTGTTCGTGAACCCGCCGGACCGCGAGGGCCGCCGGAAGATCCTCGAGGTGCACACGCGATCGGTCCCGCTGGCCGACGACGTCGACCTCGGCCAGGTCGCCTCGAGCACGCCCGGCATGGTGGGCGCCGACCTCCGCAACCTGGTGAACGAGGCGGCGCTGACTGCGGCGCGCCGCAACCACGACCGGGTGACGGCGGCCGACTTCAGCGACGCGCTCGAGAAGATCGTCCTAGGCACCGAGCGCCGGATCACGCTGTCGCCCGGGGAGCGCGAGCGCACCGCCTACCACGAGTCGGGCCACGCCCTGCTCGGGATGCTCGTGCCCGGTGCCGATCCGGTTCGCAAGGTGTCGATCATCCCGCGCGGCCAGGCCCTCGGCGTGACGTTCCAGAGCCCGGAGTCGGACCGATACGGCTACGACGCGGACTACCTCCGCGGACGGATCGTCGGCGCGCTCGGCGGCCGCGCGGCGGAGGAGATCGTGTACGACGACGTGACCACCGGCGCCGAGTCCGACCTCGAGCAGATCACGAACATCGCGCGCCAGATGGTGGGTCGCTGGGGCATGTCGGACGCGGTGGGGCTCGTCTCCGTCCTGCCCCGCCCGGGCAACGAGCAGGCGCTCTTCCCAGGCGCCGACTCGCGCGCTCCATCGGAGTCCACGCGCGAGCTCGTGGACGCCGAGGTGCGCCGGATCGTGGACGAGTGCTACGCGCGGGCGCTCGATCTCCTGCGCGAGAACCGCGAGCGCCTGGCGTCCCTAGCCAAGGCGCTCCTCGCCAACGAGACGCTCGACGAGCGCGACGCCTACGCGGCCGCGGGATTCGAGCGCCCGCGCGAAGCGGCGGCGGACCAGCCGCCCGTCCCGGTCTCGCCGCAGTCGTAGGTCCGCCGCGGTCCGGGTCAGCGTGATTCGCGCGCCACGGGCCGGGGTAACGGCAAGCCGAGACCCCCGGCCCGAGGAGGCGCGCGATGACTCAGGAAACCGAGGACGAGCACGTGGACCCGCTCGAGGCGATCGACGACGACGAGCTCGACCTCGAGGAGATCGACCTCCAGGAGTTCGGCGACGTCGAGGAGGCGGACACCGAGGGCCCACCCCCCGGCGAATAGGAGCCGCACCCGGGCCTCGGCGGGCCACAAGCGGCCGGACAGTAAGGTCGGTCCCCTGAAAGGCCTGCTGAAACCGAGGGTCGCGAGCGTGCTCGGGGGTGCCTCGTTCGCCTACCTCGCGGTCGAGACGTCGACCGGCCCGCACGTCACCCCGCTCCTGTTCGCGGCCACGCCGGACCGCGTCTGGTTCGCGGTTGGCCGCGGAACGGTCAAGGCCCGGGTGGTGGCGAGGAGGCCGAAGGTGGGCGTGGTCGCGTCGAACGACCGCGCGTCGGTGGCGATCCGCGGCGAAGCGACCCTGCTCGAGCGGCTTCCCGCTTCGCCCGCCGAGCTCGCCCGAGCGCCCTTCGCGGTTCCCGACTTCGCGTCGCGGAACGCGCTCGAGATGGCGGCGTTCGCGCGCGACGTTGCGCTGCGCAGCGCGCGGCCCCAGCGGCTCGTTCTCCTGAGCGTGCGGATCGACTCCCTCGACCTGCTCGAAGGCTGGCCGGCGGAGGCGGTCCTAGGCTGGATGTCGGCGGCCGGCCCGATCGCTCTCCCGGCGCGATGGAGCGCGCGCACGGAGCACGCGCGGGTACCGGCTGGGCCGCTGCGCGACGCGGGCGGCCCACGAACGGCTGCCGCCTGCGTGTGCATCGACGAGAGCGACGGGCTCGGCCCGCTGGCCAAGCGCGGCAGGCTGCTGCGCGGTGAGGGGCACGCCACGCTCCGCGGCGACGTCGCCTCGGTGGCGCTCGAGGCGGATCGCATCACCCGCTGGAAGGGCTTCCGGACGGAGACCGCCGCGGCCTGAGGGGAGCCCGGGCTACGGGCCCGTGTAGGTGAGGTGCGCGATCGACTCCGGGGTCGCGCGGTACTGCGCCGGCGTGTGGGGCATCGTGAGGTAGTCGTAGTTCTGGTACAGCGCGATCTGGTCGATGAAGTGCGGCGGGTAGTGGCCGGCCTCCGCCTGGGCGGTCTCCGGCGGGCCATCCACCTCGTAGTTGCCCGGCGGGAGGACGTACAGGCCGACACCGGCGCGCGGGTCCACGATCTGGCTGTAGGTGCCGTGGTCGAAGGTGGTGAACCCCTGGCTCGGGGCGACCACGCCGAGCGCCGGCCACGAGTGCTGAGGAACCGGCCCCAGCCACTTCGACATATCCGAGGTTCCGAACTTCGCCTTCAGCACGTTCAGTGCCTTGCGAAGGCTCGCGCGGATCAGCGCTCCGGCGTGCTCGTGCCGCCCGGTGCGGATGTCGTTCAGGTAGTTTCGAGCGAGCCGGCGATGTCCGATCCGGTGCTGGAGGGCGAGCTTTAGCGCCGACAGCTTTGCGAGCCAGGTGCCCGGCTGATCGGCACCCGCCAGCTCGTCGCCGAACACGCGCCGCAGCAGCTCGTGCCAGAGGGCCCGCGGGTACGCGCTGTCGGGCAGGTCGGAGTAGGAGGTGTCGTCGGCGCCGAAGATCTCGAGCGCAGGGCTGTCGTAGAAGCCGTCGTGGTTCACATCCACGCGCGGGTAGCCGCCGGCGGCCCACCTGTTGAACAGCCGCCGTGCCGCACGCAGGCGCGGGTCGTGCGCGTGTGCCAGGGCCCGCCGGATGGCGCCGGCGAAGATCGGCGTGATCGGGTCGCGGCGCTCGATCAGGAGCGGGTTGAGCGACTTGAGCGCGGCCACGTCGAGCCCCTTGCGGCTTAGCAGCAGCCGGCGGTTCTGGGCGACGCGGGAGGCCTGGCCCACGCCCACGCTCGAGCTGTTGGGCCACCAGGGGGCGGGCTTGGTCTCGATGCCCTGGTTGGCGGACAGCACACCCGTGCGCGGATCGACCACGCGCGGCATGCGCCCCCCGGAGAGCAGCCCGCGCCACTCGGCCCCGCCCGTGCCGGGGCTCGGGAGCCGGCGGTCGATGCCCCGCGCGCGGACCGGCTGCACGCCGGTGAAGCGGTACATCACGTGGCCTGCGGCGTCGCCGTACAGGAGGTTGTAGCTGCCGGTGGCCCAGTCCACGGCGCGGTTGAAGGCAGCCAATCCGTTGCTCCCGTTCCAGGCGGCAACTCCCCTGATCGACCGCGCCCAGATCCCGCGTTGCGCCCGGCGCTGGGTGATCGCGATCCCGTGCGCGTCGTCGCGGGCCACGACCGGGCCGTGCACCGTGTAGTCGAACTGCACGTGCTCGGTGCTCGGCGGGGCCACCTCCTTGCAGATCGGCGGCGCGCACTTGGCCACCTTGAAGGT
>VAWV01000029.1:0-8315 GCA_005883295.1 Actinomycetota bacterium | reverse complement strand
CTGCGGGTGCTTCGGATCGATCCGCTCGACGTAGTTGTCCACCTGCTCGCCGATGTTGCCGGCGATCAGCGTCCAGGCGTGGTCGTTGCACCAGCCGATGCCCGTCCACGGCCCGAGTCCCGGCACCGTGAAGCCGGTGCAGTCAACTCCCGGGGCGTGCTGGCCCAGCTGCCAGAAGATCGAGGGCGCGCTCTGGCCGGCCTGCGGCGACCCGAGGAGCAGCGCGCCGCCGCTCCGCGTGCGGTGGCCGCTGACGGCAGCGCCGTAGGAGCCGATCCTCGGCAGGGGCAGCCGCCGCACGATGTCGCGCAGCGCAGTTGCCTGGACCTCGCGCTCGCGGGCGACCCTGGTCAGCGAGCTCGTGTAGCGAACCGCGAGCCGCCGCTGGGCCCGGTCCGGCAGCCGCTCCCGCAGGATCGACCGTGGCGCCGCGTTTGCCTGGCCGCCGCCCACAGTGGGCGTGGACGGGTCGTTCTTGAAGAGCAGGTCGTTCCAGATCGCGAGCCCGCGACGCGCGCCGAAGCGCTTGGTCAGATGGCCCAGCAGCGCCGCGTTGCCGAGCTGCCCGGCTCCGCCCTCGCCCGCGAACTCGACATAGGTGAAGAGCATCACCACGCTCACCGAGTCGGTCGGCTTCCACGGCTCGGGCATGTAGCCGAGCGCGTCGAAGATCACCGGACGGCGCGTCGGGTCCAGCATCACCTCCTGCATGCCCTTGTTGAACCCGACGCTGAAGGCCTGGAGCTGGCGCTTGATGACCGCCGGAAGCAGCGCGTACTGACGCGCCACGTCCGCCGCGTCGTAGAAGTCGCGCCGCACCGCCTCGTCGGCGGGGAGGACGTCCTTGCCCTCGAGCTCGGAGATCCGCCCCTGAGCGAAGAGCCGGATGCCGACGCTCAGGAAGGGGCGCTCCTTCGCCAGCTCGTAGCCCGTGCCGTACGCGAGCGCGTCGCCGGAGCCGGCCTCGATGTGGGGGACGCCGTGGCGGTCGCGGTAGATCGTGATCTGACCCGCTGGCACGGCGGCGCTGCCGGCCGGCTCCACGATCGCCACCGCGACGATCAGGACGGCGCACGCCAGCGCGCCGATCAGCGTCGGTCGCCTTCGGCCCCCCACTTGCCGCGTTATACCGGGCTACGCGCTCAGTCGAGCCGCTCCGGCAGCCCGAAGTTCTGAAACGCCGCCGCCAGCCTCTCGGCGTCCGGCGGCTGCTCCGGCAGCCGGGCGATCACCTCGCGGTCGGGAACCGGCGTTGCCCGGCTGATGAAGGCCGTGACGTCGCTGATGCGGTCGCCGCGCAGCGTGAGCACGTTGAGCGCGAACGGGAGGTACGCCTGCTCGTCGTCGTCCCAGCTGTAGAACGCCAGCGCCTTTTGGCCGATCGCGCGCACCAGGAGCGGGCGCCAGCGCTACAGCCCCGAAAGCGGCCAACCGTCGAGGAAGATGCCGATCTCCTCGCGCCCGTGGAACCAGGTGCGGAGCGGCGGCATCGTGAACGACGCGTCCTCGGTGAGCATGGACACCACCGCCTCCACGTCGCCGCGCTGCCACGCCTCCACGTAGCCGTCTACGACCTCGCGCAGGCTGTCGTCGCCGAGCGCGCGCAGGGTGGCCTGCTGGCTCTGGTCCGGCAGGCGCTCCTCGACGGTCTTGCGCGCCCGCTGAAGCGCGCTGTTCACGGACGGGACGCTGGTCTCGAGCGAGTCCGCCACCTCGCGGGCCGAGAACCCCAGCACCTCGCGAAGGATCAGGACCGCGCGCTGGTTGGGCGCGAGGTTCTGCAGGGCGGCGACGAAGGCGAGCTCGACGGCCTCGCGCTGCTCGTAGCGGGCCTCCGGCGAGGCGAAGCCGTCCTCCAGGCCGAGCGTCTCGTCGGGATAGGGCTCGACCCAGACCGACTCCACCACCGGCTCGCCCGGACCCTCGTGGGGATCGGAGGCCGGGGCGTAGTCGATCGGCAGGACCCGCTTCGGTCGCCGGGCGATCGCGTTGAGGCAGGTGTTCGTGGCGATCGTGTAGAGCCACGAGCGGAGCGAGCTCCGGCCCTCGAAGCGCGGCAGCCCCCGCCAGGCGCGAAGGAGGGACTCCTGCAGCGCGTCCTCCGCGTCGTGCACCGAGCCGAGCATCCGGTAGCAGTGCGCGTGGAGCTCCCGCCGGTACGACTCGACGAGCTGGCCGTAGGCGCTCTCGTCGCCGCCGCGGGCGGCCTGGATCAGCCGCTGCTCCTGAGTAGTCGACGTTGCCGGCATGCGCTGCATCCTTAGCAGCCGCGATTAGTTTTCGCGCGCGCGCGGGTCTGACTGGGCAGGAAGATGGCCTTCGCGCGCGCCCAATCCGTCGTCCACCTGGAGCTCCATACCGGGGACCTCGGGAGTGCGCGCGCCTTCTACCAGGAGCTGTGCGGATGGCGCCCCGAGCGGATCCGCGCCAGCAATGGCTCATACCTCGCGCTCGAGCTCGGAAGGGGCCTGGGCGGCGGTATCGTGGAGTGCTCCACCCGGCACCCCCTCTGGCTCCCTTACGTCGAGGTCGGTGAGATCGCCGCGGCGACCGACCGGGCGCGGCGGCTCGGTGCGTCGGTCCTTCTGGGGCCGCGGGAGGGCCCGGCGGGCTGGCGCAGCGTGGTCGCGGCGCCGTCCGGCGGCGAGATCGCCTTCTGGCAGCCGAAGCGATGACTTTCGGCGCCGGGCCCGGTCTCAGGTGGAAAGCGATCGACCAGGAGACCCGAACATGACCGCTCCCCAGACCGACAGAACCCGCTGGATCGCCCTCTACGTGCTCTGCGTGGGGATGCTGATGATCGTCCTCGACGTGACCGTCGTGAACGTCGCGCTCCCCTCGATCCAGAGCGACCTCGGGTTCTCCCAGTCGAGCCTCGCCTGGGTGGTCAACGCGTACCTGATCGCGTTCGGTGGCCTGCTCCTGCTGGCCGGCCGCTTCGGCGACATCCTCGGGCGGAAGCGCGTCTTCATGGTCGGCCTCGGGATCTTCACGGTCGCCTCGCTCCTCTGCGGGCTGTCGGAGAGCCAGGGTGTGCTGGTGGCGGCGCGCTTCGTGCAGGGCGTCGGCGGGGCGATGACCTCCGCCGTGATCCTCGGAATGATCGTCACGATGTTCCCGGAGCCGCGGGAGCAGGCGAAGGCGATCGGCGTGTACGGCTTCGTGGCCTCCGCCGGCGGCTCGGTCGGGCTGCTGGCCGGCGGCATCCTCACCCAGTCGATCAACTGGCACTGGATCTTCTTCATCAACATCCCGATCGGCATCGCGACGGGCGTGCTCGCCTCGCGGCTGCTTGAGCGCGACATCGGGATCGGCTTCGGCGGCGGGGCCGACGTGCCGGGTGCGGTCCTGATCACCAGTTCCCTGATGCTGGGCGTCTACACGATCGTCAAGCCGGCGGCCGACTACGGCTGGAGCTCGGGCCGCACCCTGGCGTTCGGCGCCGGGGCTCTCGCCCTGCTCGTGGCGTTCGTCGTCCGTGAGGCGACCGCGCGCAACCCGCTGATCCCGCTGCGCATCTTCCGTTCCCGCAACGTGAGCGGCGCCAACGCGATGCAGGCGCTGCTCGTGGCCGGCATGTTCGGGATGTTCTTCATGGGCGCGCTGTACCTCCAGCGGGTCCTGGGCTACGACGCACTGCACATCGGGCTCGCCTTCCTGCCGGCGACGATCGTCATGGGCATCCTGTCGCTGCGCTACTCAGAGCGGCTGATCATGCGCTTCGGCGCGCGCACCACGCTGCTGCCGGGCATGGTCCTGATCGCGGCGGGGCTCGCCCTGTTCACGCGGGCCCCGGTCGACGGCAGCTACGCGCGCGACGTCCTCCCCGTGATGCTCCTGCTCGGGCTCGGCATCGGCGTCTCGTTCCCCGCGCTGATGAACCTCGCCATGTCGGGGGCAACGCGCGAGGACGCGGGGCTGGCGTCCGGACTGGTGAACACCACCGCCCAGGTGGGCGGCGCGCTGGGCCTGGCGGTGCTGGCGACGCTCGCCACCACCCGCAGCCACGACCTGATCCAGAGCGGTAAGGCCTCGGCAGTGGCGCTCACGAGCGGCTACCACCTCGCGTTCGTCATCGGGGCAGCTCTGGTTGTGGCGGGGATCGCCGTCGCGGTCACGGTCCTCGAGCGCGGCGAGCGCGTCGCGCACGAGGAGGCGCCCGCGGGCGCCGAGCCGGCGTGGTCGGAGGCCTGCTAGAGCCCTCCGGGCGTCGCCATCCGGTAGAGGAACGGGCCCAGCCCCGCCTGGCTGACGGAGAAGAGAAGCTGGAGCGAGTCCTCGAGCAGGCGGGCGTTCTCCAGCCCGCCCGCGTAGACCGGGTCGTAGCCCGCGTCCCGGATGAGCTGCTCGGTCACCTCCCGCGCCTCGTCCTCCGCCGCGTAGAGGTTGCTGGGCCGCGCTCTCTGGTCGTCGATCGCGTCGTAGACCCTGGCGAAGTTGAGGTTGAAGGACTTCGCGGTCGGCCCCCCGACGATCGACTTGACCTGGTGGGCGAGCGACTCGTGCTCTCCGCTCCGCTCGCCGAGGGTGTTCGTGGCGTCGATCGTCGGCTTGCCCCCGATCCCGGCCACTCTCCCGAGCGCGTCGTCGATCGAGGCGGACGGCACCGCCACCACCACCACGTCGGCGTCCGAGCCGTCGCCGCCGTCGCGTCCGAGGGTGCTCACGGTGTGGCCCGCACGCTCCCAGCGCGCGGCGAGGCCGCCACCGACGCTACCCCGGCCGATGACCGTGATGTTCACCGACGGGAGCCGTTGCTGCCCGCGCGCGACTCGAACACGGAGTCGATCAGCCCGTACTCGACCGCCTGCTCCGGCGACATGTAGCGGTCGCGCTCCATGTCGGCGCGGACCTGCTCGAGCGGCTTCCCGGTGTGCTTGGCGTAGATCTCGTCGAGCCGGTGCCGGAGGTCGAGGACCTCGCGCGCGTGGATCTCGATGTCCGCCGCCGGGCCCTCGAATCCGCCGGAGGGCTGGTGGATGAGGATCCGGCTGTTGGGGAGCGCGAACCGCTTCCCGGTGGTCCCGCCGGTGAGGATCAGCGCGCCCATCGACATCGCGATCCCGACGCAGGTCGTCTGCACGTCCGGCTTGATGAACTGCATCGTGTCGTAGATCGCGAGCCCTGCGTAGACCTGACCGCCGGGCGAGTTGACGTAGAGCGAGATGTCCTTCTCGGGGTCCTCCGACTCGAGGTGGAGGAGCTGGGCGACCACGAGGTTGGCGATCTGGTCGTCGATCGGCGTGCCGATGAAGATCACGCGTTCGCTGAGGAGGCGCGAGTAGATGTCGAACGCGCGCTCACCGCGTGCGTCCTGCTGAACGACCATCGGGACCATCGGCACTACTCAGCCCTCCTCGTTTTCCTCAGCATACGACCCGGGCTCGCTGTTGCAAGCGGCCGCCCTTAAGGTGCCCGGATGCCGAAGTACGCGGCGTTCCTCAGGGCGATCAACATCGGCGGGCGCCGCATAACCAACGACGACCTCCGCACGAGCTTCGAGGCGATCGGCTTCAACGAGGTGTCGGTCTGGCGGGCGAGCGGGAACGTGATCTTCGCCGCCGGCGGGCGCAGCTCGCCGGCCGCGCTCACCAAGCGCATCGACGAGGGTCTCTCGCGCGAGCTCGGCTACGAGGTGGTGACGTTCCTCCGGACCGCGGACGAGGTCCGCGGCATCGCGGAGCACGAGCCGTTCGACCCGGCTCACGTCCGTGGCTCGCACGGCAGGCTGCAGCTCGCGCTGCTCCTCGACCGGCCCACCACCGCCGCGCGCAGCGAGGTTCTCGCGTTCGCCACCGACGACGACCGGCTGGCGTTCGGCGACCGCGAGCTTTACTGGCTCCCGAGCGGCGGGTTCGCCGAGTCCGAGCTCGACCGAAACCGGCTCGCCAAGGTGCTCGGCCCGATGACGTTCCGGACCAAGAACGTGCTCGAGGAGATCGCCCGCAAGCACTTCGCCGAGTGATCTGGCATACTGTTCGGTATCTGAATCCCGAGCGGTATGTGAGGCACGGCGTGCAGAACGGGCACCAGACCTTCCTCTTCATGGACCTCGTCGGCTTTACCGCGCTCACCGCCGAGCAGGGCGACGAGAATGCGGCTGAGGTGGCCATCCGCTTCTACTCGCACGTGCGCGCCCTGCTGCCCGACCACTGCGGCGAGGAGATCAAGACGATCGGCGACGCGATGATGGTCCGCTGCGACGAACCCCGGCAGGCGATCGCGCTCGCGCTGCGGATCTGCCACGAGCTGGGCGAGGCCGGCGACTTCCCGCCGGTCCGGATCGGCGTCCACACGGGCTCGGCCGTCTCCCGCGACGGCGACTGGTATGGCAGCGGGGTGAACGTGGCGTCGCGTCTGTGCTCGGCGGCGGGCGGCGGCGACGTGCTCGTGAGCGACACGACCCGCGAGGCCGCCGGCGCCGCCCGCTGGGTGGAGTTCGGTGAGCGCCAGCTTCACTGGCTCAAGAACGTCCCCGAGCCGGTTGCCGCGCGATCCGCCTCCGCAACGCAGTGCTCACACTCGCGTCGGCGATCCCTCCGGAAGCTCGCCAAGCTCGTCACCCGCCGGCCCGCACAGGCCCTCTCGCTGCGGCATTCGGAGGTGACCGGCTGATGCCCAGGCTCACGCGCAAGGAGAAGCAGGCCCACACGCGCGAATGCCTCATGCAGTCCGCCGCCAGGGTGTTCACGCGCCGCGGTCTGCAGCAGGCCTCGATCGACGAGGTGGCCGAGGACGCCGGCTTCACCAAGGGCGCCTTCTACGCCAACTTCAAGAGCAAGGAGGAGCTCTTCCTGGCGATGCTCGACGAGCGCTTCTCCGAGCGGATCGAGGAGATCGAGCGCGTGATTGCGGGCGAGGGCACCACCGCCGAGAAGGCGCAGCGCGCGGGCGACGACTTCACGCAGATGATCGTCGCCGACCGCGAGTGGCAGCGGCTCTTCTTCGAGTTCAGCGCCTACGCCGCCCGGAACGACGAGTTCCGCGAGGAGCTGGTCACCCGCTACCGCTCGATGCGCGATCGCATCGCCGCGGCGCTCCGTGCGCGGGCGGAGGCGGCCGGGTTCGAGTCGGCCCTTCCGTACGACCAGATCGCGCTCATGACCTGCGCGATGGCCAACGGCGTGGCGCTCGAGAAGCTGCTCGAGGGCGAGGAGGTCCCGGACGACCTCTACGGGACGATGCTCACGCTCCTCTTCGCCGGGCTGGACACGCTCAAGCGGTCCCCGGAGGTCGCGGCGGCCAGTACTTGAGCTCCTCCTCGATCGGGCTCATGAGCCCCACCGGGTTGCCGTCCGGGTCGTCGACAATCGCGTAGCGCGCGCCCCAGAAGGCGTCGTAGGGCGGCTGGTGGCCGCGGTAGCCAGCGCCCGTCAGCTCCGCGTACATCTCGTCGACGGCCTCCGGGCTGGCGAGTGAGAAACCCAGCACGGTCGTGCCGCCTGTCGAGCCGGCGAAGCCCGCGTCCCACTCGGGAACAAAGTCCGTGGTGTCGAGCTCGAGCAGCATTCCGTTCGCCAGCTGGGCCGCGGCGTGGCGCCCGTCGCCGACCGTCTTCAGGTCAACCCCCAGCCGCCGGTAGAACGCGACGGCTGCATGCATGTCCCGGACCGCCAGGTTCAGCTGGTTGAGCGTCGCGCCCGCACCCGACATGTGCGACGCACCCTACGCCCAGGTCATACAGTCCGGCGTGGAGGCAGGGGAGAGGCAGCGTGCAGGGATTCGAGACGCAGCTGACGCGGCGGCAGATGCTGAGGAGCGGAGGAGCGGCGGCCGCGGGCCTGTCGGTCCTCGCCGCGAGCCCGGCGTCGCTCGCGCGCTCCGCCCTGCGCCCGTCGCTCGGGAAGCCGACACCGCTTCCCTCTCCCGCACAGGTCCACGCGGACTTCAAGCGGATGGTGGACTTCGGTCCGCGCCTCACCGGGACCGAGAGCCACAACCGATACATCGCGTGGCTCGAGCGCGAGTTCGTGAAGGCCGGGCTGGAGCTGCGTCCGTGCGACGTGTACGAGACCGAGCGCTGGCACGCGCAACGGTTCGGGCTGGACGTGCTCGAAGGCTCGTCGCCCGGACGCGTGAAGGTCGCCGCCTACTACCCGCGCTCCCAGGAGACGCCGGCGGGCGGCGTGACCGGTCCGCTCGTGTACGGAGGGGTGGCGCCGGCGCCGAGTGGAAACGGCGCCGACCTCTCGTCGATCACCGCGGGCCTCGCGCGCTACCCCAACGACCTCGCCTTGTGGGCGAGCGGTCTTGCGGGCACGATCGCGGGCGGTACGCAGCACAGCATCCTCCTGGTCGACATCCCTATGCCGGCG
>VAWV01000028.1 GCA_005883295.1 Actinomycetota bacterium | reverse complement strand
GGTCGTCGCGAACGTGCCTCGCCAGCTTGCGGAAGTTCACGTTGGCGAAGAACTGCGAGATGTCGTTGGCGGCGAGCGCGTTGCCCTGCGCGCGGTCCCGCCACCATGCGGCGTTGAGCACCACCGCGTTGCCCTCGGTCGGGTGCTGGACCGGCTCGTGCAGGCGGAAGGCAACGTTGAAGAAGGCCGCCGGGTTGGACGACCCGCCACCGCCGCCGGGGTGGGTGGAGTCGGCGCTTGCCTGAGGCAGGAGGTAGGCCTTGCTCGACCTGTCCCACAGGCCCAGGCCGGCCGCCAGACGGACGGTCCTGCCCGTGGGGTTCCACTCGCTGTGCGCCACGCGCACCTCGATCTGGCGGCGCTTCGTGTCGAGCGTCACCTTGGGCGCAGACCCGCCCACCGCCTTGCCGTTCGACGCGCGCAGGAGGTCGGCCACCAGCCCCTTCTTCGCGCCGGGATGGACGGTCAGGAAGAGGTCCGCGGGCGCGCTCACGTTGGCACCGTGCGGGAAGGCGTGGGAGTGACCCTTGCGGCCGCCGATCGCGATCGTGAACGCGACCAGCGAGGGGTCCTTCAGCGTGTTGAGCGTGACGCGGAACGCTGTGGTCCTGCGGAGCGGCTTCACCCGCAGCTCGACCAGGTCGGCGGCGTTGTTCGCGTAGCGCAAGTCGGTCGGGTAGGTGTAGGTGCCGTTCGGCTTCGAGAACAGGTTGCCAGCGGCGCGGGGGTCGTTCGGATCGGGCGTGAGGTGCGCGCCCGTGTCGTCGTAGAGGAAGTCCTGGTAGAGGAACTCGCCGTTCCGGTACGCGGTGGACCCGGACACGAGGATCGGCTTCGCCTTCCAGGGCGCCCTGTTCGCGAGCTGCGGGGCCTTGGCCGGGCGGGCGTACAGGAGGTTGGGACCCGGGCGCGGGCCGGGGCCCGCGTAGAGCGAGTGCCACGCCGCGGAGGCCCCAGGAGGAACCGCGGCCGCAACCAGTACAGCGGCGAGCACTAGCCGGCGCCTCATCCCGCCCGCAAGGTACACCAACGCCGGCGTGTCTCGATCCACCCCGTAGGGGCCGGGATATGCTCGCGCGCCACGTGCCGGCTCCCACCTTCGACCTGCAGGCACATTCGGTCCACTCCGACGGCAACCACCCGCCGGCCGAGGTGGTCGAGCACGCCGCACGGGCGGGGGTGGAGCTGTTCGCGCTGTCCGACCACGACACGGTGGACGGCGTCCAGGAGGCGCTCGACGCCGGGGCCCGGCTCGGGCTCACCGTCGTGCCGGCCACCGAGATCTCGGCCGTCGAGGGGCCGTACGAGGACCTGCACATCCTCGGGTACGGGATTGACCACCGCGACGCCTTGCTGGGGGAGCGCCTGCTCGACGCCCGCGAGGATCGGGTGCGCCGCGCCGAGCGGATGGGCGAGCGGCTACGCGGGCTCGGCTTCCACATCGACCCTTCGCCGCTCGAGGCCCGCCGCGCGGCCGGCAAGCCGATCGGCCGCCCCCACCTGTCGGCCGCGGTGCTCGAGCACCCGGCGAACGCGACGCGCCTCGCCGAGGAGGGCCACGGTGACGTGTCCTCTTTCATACCCGCGTACCTGATCCAGGGGGCGCCGGGTTACGTGGCGCGCACCCGCCCGAATGTCGCCGAGGCGATCGGCTGGATCCACGAGGCGTCCGGCCTTGCCGTGTGGGCGCATCCGTTCTGGGACCTCGAGGACCCGGGCGAGGTACTCGAGGCGATCGACCGCTTCGTCGAGTTCGGGCTCGACGGCGTGGAGGTCTTCTATCCCACCCACGGCGCCGAGCAGGCCCGCCTCCTGCTCGAGCGCTGCGACGAGCGGGGTCTGCTGGCCACGGGGTCGTCGGACTTCCACGGTCTGGAGCACCGGCTCTTCAGCCGCTTCCTCGCCTTCGACCTCCATGGGCTCGAGCCGGTGCTCGGCCCGATTGCAGAGGGCTAGGCCAGGGCGGGCAGCCCCACCATCTCCCTGAACGCCGCGGTGTCGTTCAGGTGCGGGAACGGCTCGTCCGGGACGTCCACGCCCAGGAACGAGCACAGCGGCTCCCACCCCTCCTTGATGTCCCACTCGAGCATGCGGTCCTCGGGGATCGCCGACCGGACGCCCTCGTAGTGGCGGTCGAAGGTCTCGAACGCGAACTCCTTGTCGCGGAAGCGGCCCTTGAACGTCCCGTCCCAGACGATCCCGTTGATCACCTTCATCACCTCGAACGACGGCGCCGGCTGCGTTCCGCCGCCGAGCTCGCCCCGCGTGCCGGCCTCCGCCGCCGCGTGGATCGACTGGAGGCAGCTCTGGTACCAGCCCTCCTTGTCGCGGATGTTGAGCAGCACTGGCGCATCCGGCCAGGTCTCCACGAGCTGGTCCCAGTAGGTGCAGCCCGGCCAGTCGACGGTGGACTCCCAGCCGTCGAACGCCGCCTCCCAGTCCACGGGCTCGCCCCTGTACGCGGCCTCCCAGTGCGCCAGCGGCGTGGGGTCGCGGATCAGGTCGATCATGTGGAAGCACGGGCCGTAGCCCAGCCGCTCGAGCGCAGCCTTGAGCGACATCGTGCCTGTGCGGCCGTAGCCGGCGCCAATCAGCTTCACGCGAAATCCCCTCTCGTCGTCGTGCGTGTCCGGTCCGTGACACTACATCCGCGGCGAAGTTGCCCGCCGGCCGGCCCCGGGATCAGCCGCCGCTCAGATAGTGCGGCAGCGGCTGCCCCCGCGGCGGCGGGTCGTCCAGCATCAGCTGGGGCACCGTCACGAGCTTGAGATGGCGCTCCCGGAGCTTCTTCACGATTTCGGGGAGGGCCGCGATGGTCTGCGACCGCGCGCCGCCGCCGTCGTGGAGCAGGATGATGCCGCCGGGCTTCGCCCCCTGGAGAGCTCGCCGGACGATGACCTTCACGCCGGGCTGCCTGTAGTCGTTCGTGTCGACGGACCACAGGACCATCAGCATCCGGTTGTGGCGGAGCACCCTGAAGGTGCGCGCGTCGAAGGATCCGAACGGCGGCCGGAAGAGCCGCGGGCGCGGGGCGCCGAGCTTGTGCAGCCATTCGGCCTGGGACACGATCTGGTCCCGCTGCTGGGGCCGCGGCAGGAGCCCCAGCTTGGGATGGCCCTCGGTGTGGTCCCCGACCACGTTGCCGTCGGCGATCGCCTGGGTGGTGGAGGCGTGGAACCAGCGCTCCATGAAGCCCACCTCGAAGAACGTAGCCGGGGCGTGGACCTTGTGGAGGGTCTTGAGCACCTGCGGCGTGTACGGCCCGGGGCCGTCGTCGAAGGTCAGGGCGACCTCGCGCTTCCGGCCCCCGCCGCTCGTGACGAAGGGGGTGTACGAGAGCACGTGGTCGATGGCGCGGTCCTCGATCGCGAGCCGGTGCCGGGCGGCGCTCACGGCGATGTGGATCCGCTGCCTCTCGGCCGCGCGGGGACTCGGCGGGGTCCGGCGACTGGTGCCCGATCCGCCGTCGACGATGATCGAGACGACCAGCACGAGCAGGCCGAGCGCCGCGAGTGCGGTCGCCCGGCGGCGCTGGATCTGCCGGCGGCGCTGCGCGGAGGGCGAGCGAGGCGAGTCGGATTGCATGAACGGGCTGCGTGCGGGCATGGGCGAGTCGGTCCGTCTCCTCCGGCTTCGGGCTATCTAAGCACGCTCTTGGCGCGGCGTGAAGACCCTCTTGCGATCCGGCAGGAGCAGCTCCACGACCATCACGTCCCGCCACCGGCCATCGAGCTTGCCGTGCCGCTTGTGAAGACCCACCTCCCGGAAGTCGCAGGCACGGATCAGACCGAGACTCGCCGCGTTGGTGGGAAACAGGAGCCCCACGATCTTCCAGTAGCCCCGCAGCTCGGCCTCGTGAGAAAGCGCCTCGAGCAGCTGGCGCCCGAGGCCCTGGCCGCGCGCCGCGCTGTCGATGTACACCGAGGCCTCGCCGATGCCCGCGTAGCACGATCTCGGGCTGTACTCGCCGAGCCGCGCCCAGCCAACCGGCTCGCGATCCCGCGCGTGAGCGACCAGGAACGGACGGTCGCCCGCCTCGGTGATTGAGCCCTCGATCTCCTTCGCGGTCCGGAATCGGGTCTCGAAGGTGGCCTCGCGTTCCTCGATGCCCTGGTTGTAGATACGCGCGATCGCGTCCGCGTCAGCCGGTCGTGCCGCTCGGATCTCCACTTTCATAGTGGGCTCAGCGTGCCATAGCTGACTTCCGAGTCCGCTGGCGCTAGCATCGTTTTCCAGATGGAGGCCCGCCGAACAGACGTGCTCCGCGCCTCGCCGCGGATGTTCGACTCGGATCTGCTGGACAAGCTGTCGCGCGTGCATCCGGCGGTGCCCGTGATCATCTTCGTACCGGCGATCGGGCTGCTGTTGGGGCTCGGAGTCGGGCGCGTGAGCGCGCTCGGATTCCTCGGACTGGCGGCCGGCGGGTACGCGTTCTGGACGATCTCGGAGTACTGGATCCACCGCGCGATCTTCCACTTCGAGCCGGAGGACGGATTCGGCGCCCGGCTCCACTGGATCATCCACGGCGTCCACCACGACCATCCCAACGATCCGCTCCGGCTGGTCATGCCGCCGTCGGTCAGCGTCCCGCTGTCGTCGCTGTTCGTGCTCGGGTTCTACGCCGTACTCGGGTCGCCCCTTTTCCTCCCGTTCGCGGGCGGGTTCCTGTCGGGCTACCTGATCTACGACATGACCCACTACCACCTCCACCACCACAAGCCGAAGACCTGGGTCGGCCGGCGCCTGCGCGAGCTCCATATGCGCCACCACTTCCAGGACGACACGACCGGCTTCGGCATCAGCGCGCCGTACTGGGACCGGGTGTTCCGGACCTTCTCCAGGATCGCCGAGCGCGAGAAGACGGCCCCCGAGTCCCGCTAGAAGGTCACCGCGCAGCGGCTAACCTTCGGTCGCTCGCGGCTGTGGCGAAATTGGTATACGCGCGGCGTTCAGGTCGCCGTGGGGGAAACCCCGTGGAGGTTCGAGTCCTCTCAGCCGCATAGACGCGGGGGCGTTGCCGGGCCCACCCTCGGACATCCGTCGAGTCCGGCCGCGGAGACCAACTTGCTCCGGCGCCGCGTGTTGATAACTAGCGAAGCGAAAGCTTCTCGAAAGGGCGAACCCGTCGCGAGGCGGGGGCGCAAAGCCAAGGGGCCTCAGGACTCGAGGCAGCCCGGTTTCCGAAGGAGGCAGTATGAATTCGAGATTGATGCGCCCGCTCGTGGCGCTCGGCGTGGTAGCCGTGCTTGCGCTGCCCGCCGCCGCGGTCGCGCACGGAGGCGGCCACGGCAAGGGCGCGTTCCACGGGCACAAGGGCGGCAAGAGCGCCGGCCACAAGCAGGGGAAGCACGGCCGCGCCCTAATCGTCAAGGGCACAGTGTCCGCCGTGGGCACCGGCACGATCGACGTGCTCGTGACCGGCGGGAACCACCGCGGCCGCGCCCTGAAGGGCCAGACCGTGACGTTCGACGTCTCGAACGCGCGGATCGTCGTCGCTGACGTGAACGGCGACGGGAGCCGCGACCTGGCCGACGTGGCCGTGGGCGACCGCGTGGTCGTGCACTCGCGGGTCGATAAGGGGGCCACCGTGGACCCCTCGCAGCCGCTGGTCGCCAAGCGGGTCGTGGATCAGGGCGCCGCGTCTACCGGCGGTTCCGGTGACACGACTGACACCGGCTCCGGTGACACCACCGACACCGGTGGCGACAGCGGCTCGACGCCCACGCCGTAGACAGATCGCCAGCCGTATGAGGACCCGAGGGCCCGGCCACGCGCCGGGCCCTCGGCGTTCTCAGCCGAGTCGCTCCAGGATCCGCTCGGCGATCTCCTCGCCGCGGTCCTCCTGCAGGAAGTGCGCGGCACCCTCGATCTTCACCTGCTCGCCCGCCGTGGGGATCGCGTCGCAGAAGACCTGACCCGCGCGGGGATACGGGAACACGGGGTCCGAGTCGGAGAACGCCACCAGCGCCGGCTTGTCCCAGCTCCTCAGCGCCTCGAGCGCGCGCTTCATCTCGGCGGCGCCCACTGCCTCGTCCGACGTGGGGACGATCAGGGGGAACTGCGCCGCACCCGCCTTCGACTCCGGCGTCGGGAACGGCGCCTCGTATGCGGCCACGACCTCGTCCGGCAGCTCGGTCGCGGTCGCGCCCTGGATCACGAAGCCGACCGGGAGGTCGGGGTTCCGCTCAGCGAAGTTTCGCCACGCCATGAACCCCTTGCTCACCCGGCCCGTGAACAGCCCGGTGTTGAGGATCGCGAGCGCGCCGGCCCGCTCCGGGTTCTCGACCGCCCACCGCAGCCCGATCGGCCCGCCCCAGTCCTGGACCACCACGATCGCGTCGCGAACGTCGAGCTCCTCGAGCAGTCGCGTCATCAGCTCCACGTGGCGGTCGTACGTGTACCAGTCCCGCTGGACCGGCTTGTCCGAACGACCGAAGCCGGCGTAGTCGGGGCAGATCACCCGGTACCCGCCGGACCGAAGCGGCGGCACCATCTTGCGGTAGAGATAGGACCAGCTCGGCTCGCCGTGGAAGCACACCACCGCGCGGCCCTCGCCCTCGTCGACGTAGTGCAGTCGCAGGCCGTCGACCTCCGCGTAGCGGGGCTCGAACGGATATCCCGGCAGGCCGGCGAAGCGCTCGTCAGGTGTTCGGAAGACGTCCATCGGGCGGCGGCGCCGGAATTATGCTTGCTCCGATGGTCTTCAGGCAGATCGTCCACGACGATCTCGGCTGCGCGTCGTACCTGGTCGGCGACGAGGAAGCGGGCGTCGCGGCCGTGGTGGACCCGCGCTTCGAGATCAGCCAGTACCTCGAGCTCGCACGCTACCTGGGGGTCGAGATCCAGCACGTGCTGGAGACCCACACGCACGCCGACCACGTTTCCGGGCACGGACGCCTGCGGGCGGCCACGGGGGCGACGATCCACGTGCATCGCGACGGCGCCGCCGAGTACGAGCACGAGCCCTTCGAGGACGGCTGGGAGCTCCCGCTCGGGACCGTGCGCGTGCGTGCTCTCCACACCCCGGGCCACCGGCCCGAGCACACCGCGTTCGCGCTGATCGACACCAGTCGAGGCGAGGAGCCCTGGGCCGTGCTCACCGGCGACACGCTGTTCGTGAACGACATCGCCCGGCCCGACCTGGCCATCGAGCCCGAGGACGGCGCCCGCGCGCTGTTCCACAGCCTCCATGAGCGCCTGCTCACGCTCCCCGACGACTGCGAGGTGTGGCCGGGCCACCTCGGCGGCTCCCTATGCGGCGGGCCCGCCATGGACATGAAGGTGAGCTCCACGATCGGCTACGAGCGCCGCCACAACCCGCTGCTCGGCGAGGACGACGAGTCCCGGTTCGTGGAGCGGGCGATCTCCGACCTGGCCCCGCAGCCCCCGAACTTCCAGGCGGTGGTGGCCATCAACCGCGGCCCGCTCCTCACCGAGGGGGCCGACGTCCTCCCCCTCACGCCCCGCCAGCTGGAGCAGAAGCGCCGGGAGGGCGCGCTCATCGTGGACGTCCGCACCGACTTCCAGTTCGACGACGCCCATGTGCCCGGGTCGGTGTCCAACACGATGCTGCGCTCCGGCTTCGGCACCAAGCTTGCCTGGATCGCCGAGCGCGATCAGGAGATGGTGTTCGTCGGCCGCGACGACGCCGACGGGCAGGACGCCGCCAAGCTCGCCGTCGCGGTAGGCATCCGGCGCCTCGGCGGCTTCCTCTCCGGCGGGTTGACGAGCTGGCGCGCCGAGGGCCGCGACGTCGACCGGATCGCGCGCGTCGACGTCGAGGAGTTA
>VAWV01000027.1:2612-19608 GCA_005883295.1 Actinomycetota bacterium | reverse complement strand
TCGGCCGGCTTCGTGGCACTGGGCATCGCCAAGACCACGGGCAAGCCGGTGACCGTGACGTGCACCTCCGGCACCGCGGCCGCGAACCTGATGCCGGCGGTGGTGGAGGCGCGCGAGGCGCGGGTCCCGCTCGTCGTGATGACGGCTGACCGGCCGCCCGAGCTGCGCGAGGTGGGCGCGGGGCAGGCGATCGACCAGCTGAAGCTCTACGGCGGCTTCGTGAAGTGGTTCGCCGAGGTCGGCGACCACGAGCCCTCGCGTGAGTCCGCCATCCACCACCGGGCGCTTGCGTGCCGTGCCGTGGCGACCGCCGTCGGGGGCAGGCCGGGCCCGGTCCACGTCAACTTCCCGCTCCGCGAGCCGCTGGCGCCGGTGCCGGAGCCGCTCGACGCGGCGGATTGGGAAGGGCGGCCCGACGGCGCCCCGTGGGTGTCGGTGACCGAGGCGCCGCGCGACCCCGACGCGATCAGGCCGCGCGGCTTCGAGCGTACGCCGAGCCTCGCCCGCGAGATCGGCGCCGCCAGACGGGGTTCAATCGTCGTCGGTGCGAACGCGGGCGTCACCCAGGACGCGGCCGACCTCGCCGCCGTGCTGGGGTGGCCGATCCTGGCCGACGCCACCTCGGGCATCCGCTGCGGGCCGCTCGGCTACGAGCAGGCGACCGTGATCTCCCACTACGACGTGCTCCTGCGGAGCGAGCGCTTCGCTGACCGCCACCAGGCGGACCTCGTGATCCGTATCGGCGCCACGCCCACGTCCAAGCCCCTGCGCGCCTGGCTCGAGCGATGCCGGCAGATCGTCGTCGACCCGCACGCCACCTGGGACGACCCCACGCGTCGGGCCGAGCGCATCGAGCACTGCGATCCGAACCTGTTCGCCGGGAGCCTGTGCGCCGAGCTCGAGGAGAACCGGCCAACACCAGACGAGCACTGGCTGCGCACCTGGCGCGAGGCGGACGCGCTGGTCCCGGAGGCGCTGGCAGCCACGCCCGACCCCTTCGAGCCGAAGGTCTGGAACGCGGTCGCGGACGCCGCGCCCGAGGACTCCACCCTCTGGATCGCCTCGTCGATGCCGATCCGCGACGTGGAGGCCTTCCTGCCCCGGATGGAGAAACGCCTCGACCTGTTCGCCAACCGCGGGGCGAACGGGATCGACGGAACGGTGTCCTCCGCGGCCGGCGCAGCCGTCGTGGCCGGCGAGCGCACATACCTCCTCACCGGAGACCTCGCGCTGCTGCACGACATCGGCGGGCTCATCACCGCCCGACGGCTGGGCGTGGAGCTGACGGTCGTCTGCGCCAACAACGGCGGCGGCGGGATCTTCGACTTCCTGCCGGTCGCGGAAGCGGCCGACGCCGCCGCGTACGAGGAGCACATCGCCACCCCGGTGGACGTGGACCTTGCCCGCGTGGCCGAGCTGGCTGGGCTTCCGGCTCGTGGAGGTCAGGACGGATCGGGCGGAGAACGTCCGCCTGCACCGCGCGCTGTACGAGCGGGTGGCGGCCGCTCTCGGCTAGGAACGCTCCTCGATCGCCCGTTCCAGCTCCTCTAGGACGTCCGGCGCCTTCTCCTTCAGGCGCTGCACGTCGCGGGTCGAGAGCGTGAGCAGCCGCATCTGGCCCTTCGAGACGACCGTTGCCGACCGCTCAGTCTCCCCCACCGTGCCCATCTCGCCGAAGAAGTCGCCGGGTCCCAGCTCCGCGACCGACTCACCGGCGCGGTAGACCTCGGCCCGGCCCTTGAGGATCACGAAGAGGTTGTACGCGGGGTCGCCCTGGTCCACGAGGTGCTTGCCGGAGTCGACCACGACGTCGTTCACATGCTCGGCCAATTCCTGCTTGGTGTCCGCGGGAAGCGGCGCGAACAGCGGCGCTTCGTCGAGCGTGGCTGGATCCATCCCTCATCCCCTGCCGGGTACGAGGAGCTTACGTAAGCAGCGGCAGCAGCGCCTGCAGCTTCGCCTCGTTCGCCTCCAGCTCCTCGCTCGGCACGGAGTCGCGGACGATCCCCTCGCCGGCGTACAGGTGGGCCACGGTGCCGCGCAGCAGCGCGCACCGGAGCGCTACGCAGAACTCGCCGTCCTCCGCCAGGTCGCTCCACCCGAGGGTGCCCGCGTACCACCCGCGGTCGAGGCCCTCGAGCGCGGGGATCAGCGATAGCGCGCCCTCCCGCGGCTCACCGCCCACGGCGGGCGTCGGGTGGAGCAGGCCGGCCAGCTCCACGCAGGCCACCGGATCCGACAGCTGCGCCCGGATCGGCGTTGCGAGGTGCTGCACGTTCTGAACCTTCACCACCACCGGCTCCTCGGCCGCGGCCACCCACACGCTCACGGGCCGCAGTACGCGCTCGATCCGGCGCGCCACGATGGCCTGCTCCTCGCGGTCCTTCGGGCTCTGAAGCAGCTGCTCGGCGAGGTGCCGGTCCACCGACGGGTCGGCGCTGCGGCGGCGCGTGCCCGCCAAGGCCACGGTCTGGGCACGCTGGCCCTCGCGGCGCACGAGGAGCTCCGGGCTCGCTCCGAGGAAGGTCGCCTCGGGGGTACCGGCGAGGTAGCAGTAGCAGGACGGGAAGGCCCCCCGAAGGGCCTCATACACGGCGCCCGGCTCGGCCGGACGCGGCATGTGCACGCGCACCTCGCGCGCCAGGACGACCTTCTCCACCTCGCCTCCCGCGATCCGCTCCACCGCCCGGGCCACGGCAGATTCGAAGTGCTCGGCGGGCGCCGCCCCCGCCACCCGCGCCTGCTCGACCGGATCGGGATCGAGCATCGGCATCCGCGCGGGTCGCAGCTCGTCGAGCCTCGCCTCGATCCGCTCGAGCAGGGCGTCCGGTGCCTCGTCCGCTTGCACCAGCACGGTGGCCGTGAGCCAGGCGACGTCGCCGCGGCGGGCGAGCGAGACCTCCGGGAGCGTGAGCCGGGCCGGCGGCAGCGAGGACCACTCCGGTGTCGCGCCCCCCTCGTCCGCGAACGCAAAGCCCCCCACCCAGACGGGACCGGCAGCGGGCGTGGACAGCTCGTCCGCCAGGGCCCCCCTGGCGAGCCGCCGGGACTCCGCGGCCACGCTCGTGAACCGCCCCGGCCCGCTCGCCTCGACAGACGCCGCCTCCCCGAGCGCGGCCAGCGCGAACCCGTCGCGGTCCGGCTGCTCGAAGCAGAAGACCCGGTCTTCGGCACGCTGCGCGGCGAGAACCGCGGCCGCGAGGTCGAGCCCGGGATCGAGCGGACTGGTTGCGCTCGCGATCACCGGGCGCCGCTCGCGCCGCGCGAAGGCGGATGCGTACCCGATCCGCTCGCTCAGACGGTCACGCGCGGCCGCGTCGAGACCCAGCGGTCCGTCACCGGTCGCGACGCCCGCGCGCACCCGGAGTGTCCTGCGCTAGGTGGCCGCGCGCCCGCGCGAGATGGCGATCTCGCCGGTTCGCACCATCTCGATCAGGCCGAACGGCCGGACCATCCGCTCGAACGCCTCGATCTTGTCGTCGGTGCCGGTGATCTCCACCGTCACCGCGCGCTTCGAGACGTCGATCACCTTGCCCCTGAAGATGTCGGTGAACTGCATGATCTGTCCGCGCGTCTCGCCGTCGGCAGACACCTTGAACAGCGCCAGCTCGCGCGCCACGGTCTCGTCCGGCTCGAGGTCCCGGATCTTGATCACGTTCACGAGCTTGTGGAGCTGCTTGGTGACCTGGTCGATCGGGTGCAGGGCCCCGTCCACGGTCAGGGTCATGCGCGAGAGGGTCGGGTCGTCGGTGGGCCCGACGGCGAGCGTCTGGATGTTGAACCCGCGCCGGGAGAACAGTCCCGCGATGCGCGCGAGCACACCCGGCTTGTTCTCCACGAGCAGCGACAGGATGTGCTTGCGCCCGGTGTGGATCCCGCCGGCGGCCTCGAGGTCGGCGAGGTTCAGGACCTCCTTGGTGCCCGGCTCGCCCACCTAGCCCACCATGTCCCGGGCGGGCTGCCCCGCCGGGATCATCGGATAGCAGTTCTCCTCACGCGTCACCTGGACGTCGAGCACCACGGGGCCCTCCGTGAGGATCGCCTCGCGCATCTGCTCCACGAGCGTGGCCTTGTCCGTCGAACGCATCCCGGTCGCGCCGTAGGCCTCGGCGAGCTTCACCCAGTCCGGCGTGGTCATGCCCATGTCCACGGCCGAGTAGCGCTTGTCCCAGAACAGCTCCTGCCACTGGCGGACCATGCCCAGGTAGCCGTTGTTCATGATGAAGACCTTCACCGGGATCTCCTCGGAGACGGCGGTGGCGAGCTCCTGGGAGGTCATCTGAAGCGAGCCGTCGCCGGCCAGGCACACCACGGTCTGGTCCGGGCAGGCCATCTTCGCCCCGATCGACGACGGCAGGCCGAAGCCCATCGTCCCGAGGCCACCCGAGTTGATCCACCGCCGCGGCTTCGAGAAGTGGAAGTACTGCGCGCACCACATCTGGTGCTGGCCCACGTCGGAGGTGATGATCGCCTCGCCGCCGGTGGCCTCGTACATGGCCTGGATCATGTACTGCGGCTTGATCTCCGAGCCCTCCGAGTCCTCGTAGCGGAGCGGGTAGCGCTCCTGCCACGCGCGGACGCGCTCCCACCAGCCGTCGAGCCGGGAGCCGTCGGTCTCGAGCGCGCGGTACTCGCGCGTGAGCTTGGGGAGGACGCGCTTGGCGTCGCCCACGATCGGGATGTGCGCCGGCACGGTCTTCGAGATCTCCGCCGGGTCGATGTCGATGTGAATGAACTTGGCCCGCGGCGCGAACTCGGAGAGCTTTCCAGTGATCCGGTCGTCGAAGCGCGCCCCGATCGCGCAGATCAGGTCGGCCTCGTCCATCGCGTAGTTGGCGGTGCGGGTGCCGTGCATGCCGAGCATGCCGAGCCACTGGTCGTGCGGCGCGGGGAACGCGCCCAGCCCCATCACTGTGCAGGTGACCGGGAACCGGTCCGAGGTGCAGAACTCGACCAGCTCCCCGGCCGCGTTCGCGTTGATCACGCCGCCGCCCGCGTAGATCACGGGCCTGCGCGCGTTGGCCAGCGCCTTGGCGGCGAGCTTGATCTGCTTGGCGTTCCCCTCGGTGGTTGGCTGGTAGCCGGGCAGGTGCACGCTGTCCACGGGCTCATATGGGATGTCGGCGCGGCTCAGGTCCTGCGGGACGTCGACCAGCACAGGCCCCGGGCGGCCGCTCCGCGCGATGTGGAAGGCCTCGTGGATCGCGGCCGGGATCTCGCGCGGGTCCTGGATCATCAGCGAGTGCTTGACGATCGGCATCGTGATGCCGGTCACGTCGGCCTCCTGGAAGCCGTCGGTCCCGATCAGCTCGGTGCGGACCTGCCCGGTGATGAAGACGGTCGGCACCGAGTCCATCACCGCGTCGGCGATCGCGGTGACCAGGTTGGTGGCCCCCGGACCGGAGGTGGCGAGCGCCACACCCACCTTGCCGGAGGCCTTGGCGTAGCCCTCCGCCGCGTGCCCGGCGCCCTGCTCGTGGCGGCAGAGCACGTGGCGCACCCCGGCGTCGTACAGCGCGTCGTACGTGGGCAGGTTGGCTCCCCCCGGGATACCGAACACGGTGTCGACGCCCTCAGCCTTGAGGCACTCCATGATCGCGTCGACGGCTCGCACTGAGCGAATCTCCCTTCCCGGTGGGCTCGAGGCGGCCTCTTTGGCCGCGGGGATCCGAGTCTACCAGCGGGTTTTGGGCGCCTCCACGGGTCAGGCCGCTACGCCCGGCGCGGCGCAAGCACCTCGTTCGGGAACTCGAGGTCGCGGCCGCAGCGGTTGCAGACCTGGTCGGACATGGCGACCACGTTTCCGCACTCCTCGCACCGGCGCCGCAGCTCGCGCCGCTCCCAGCGGTACAGCAGCGCGGCGAGCGTGCCCAGGACGGGCAGCGCGAAGCCGATCAGGAACCAGATGAAGAAGGAGCTCCCCTTGATGCGCCCGATCACGCCCGCGGAGAGGCCGAAGAAGAACGCGATCACCAGGTAGGGCCCCATCGCGGCCTGGGCGCTAGAGGAGCCGGTTCAGTGCCCAGATGACGGCGACCACCGCGACGATGGCCAGGACCGTCCAGGCCACGAACGTGACGACGCCGATGACGATCTTCAGCAGGACCCAGCCCGCCACCAGCAGGATGACCAGCGCGAGCAGCTTGCCGCCGATGTTCGAGAGCGCTTCGCTCATGCCTCAATTGTCGCAGAGCCCGTCCGGCCCGTCCTGGGCCGCAACCGCGCCGTCAGAGGACCTGGGGCGGGCGCGTGGGCGCGTAGCGGTCGAGGCCCGGAAGCGGGATCGAGCACAGCACCCAGCTCGGCCAGAAGACCTGGAACCCCAGCCGTCGCAGGCGCCGTATGAGCCACCACGACAGGGTGGTGACGTAAACCGAGAGCGTCTCCGGCTCGCGGCTCTTGGCCACGCGGTCGAGCGCGGCCATCACGACGGGAACCAGGTCGCCGGCCGTCGCGGCCACGGCTGGCCCGATCTCCCCCTCCCGGCTGACCCAGCACAGCGCGGCCGGCTCGGCCCGGCCGGGCGGCGTGTACGCCAGGCAGGTGCGGTCGCGGGCGAGGAACTGGTGCAGGACCTCGCGGTCGTGGGCGATCGCGTCGGGCTCCAGGCGGCACCACTCGTGAACGGCGTGGTCGGGGTTGAGCACGTGCACGGCGGGAACCGGGGCATCGGTCTCCTGGGAGCGGCGGGAGAGGTAGACCCCGGCGTGTGCGCGCATGTGCCAGTGTCCCCCGACCGGCATCACGCCGAACTCGGTGTATAGGGTCAGGTCGTTCGGAGCCCCGGTGGCCACCACCACCCGGCCAAGCTCGGGCGTCGGGTCGCCCGGCCAGCAGCGCTCCAGCAGGGCTCGGCCAACGCCGTGGCCCTGATGCCGGGGCGCCACCATCAGCTCGGTGAGCTGCTCCATGGCCCCGAAGCGGACCACCCGCGCGTAGCCGATCGGCCCCTCAGCGCCCTCGCAGACCAGGTAGCGGCCATCCGGCTGGGCGGCGATGAACTCGATCATCGAGCGCTGGCGCAGCCAGTCGGCGCGGATGCGCGCATCGGTGAGCGGCGCCTCTGGCGGGACCGCCCCCTGGCGGGAGGCGGCGGCGTGCATCGCGCGCTCCGAGAGCTCGAAGGTGGTGGACAGATCCGCCGCCGTCCCCGGCCTGAAGACGAGGTCGGGAGCTGGCTCGGCGACGCTCACGGGGGGGCGCAGTCTACGCCGGTAGCAGCGCCCCGACGGCAGGGCGCAAGATCGTCGTCAGCCGGCGAATCTGACGTGCTCGCAGCGGTAGAGGTGCTCGAGCCGCTTGGCGATCACCGTGTCGTTCCCGCTGCCGCAGTCCACCTTGGCGAGCCCCTTCCCGGTGGCGTCGATGAAGTCGTTGCCCGGCCCCCCGCGGACCGTGTCGTAGCCCCCACCGCTCTTGATGTAGTCGTTCCCCGGACCGCCGATGAGGAGGTCGTCGCCGGGCCCGCCGTAGATGTGGTCGTTGCCTGACTCGCCGTGGATGGCGTCGTCGCCCCTGCCGCCGTACAGGGTGTCGTTGCCGGCCCCGCCATGGATCACGTCCGCTCCGTTCGCGCCCCGGACGAGATCGTCGCCCAGACCGCCAAAGAGACAGTCGTCCCCACTCATGCCGAAGATGCGGTCATTCCCCCGCCCGCCGTGGATCTCGTTCCGGACCGGGGTGCCGGTCAGCGTGTCCGGTCCGCTCGTGCCCTGCAGGATCACGCCACAGGGCCCGGTCCTGGGCTTGTTCGGGTCAGGTATGGACCCCTTCTTGTAGGGAGGCTCGGGCGCCGCCGGCGGCTGGTTGCCGACCTCGAAGGCGCCGATGTCGCAGCCATCTCCCTGGGGCCGCGGAGCCCCGCGCTGGTCGACGGCCGGAGCCAGGAAATCGGAGCCTGAGCAGGGCCAGGCGTCGATGGCGGGGCTGCCCGTCCCAAGAGAGCGCGTCATCGTCGGGCCGCCGTTGTCGGCCACCGGGCCGAGCATCGGGTCGGTTGCCGACAGGTCGCCGGCGTGCGTGAAGCCGCAGGTCCCGTCGCCGTCGAGGTTCGAGCCCTGCGACGCGAGGGGCCCCGCGCCGCCGCAGTCGCCGTGGGCGTTGCCCGACACGATGCTCCCCTCGACTACGTCCGATCCGGACTCGCCGACGGGCGCTCGCCAGATCCCGCCGGCGCCGCCGGTCGGTGCGGAGTTCGAGGCGATCGTCATGGCCCCGAAGCCGGACGGTCCGTAGCTGCCGGGTGCGGCCAGGTACAGCCCACCGCCGTGGCCCCCGGCGGTGTTTCCGCTGACCGTCATGTTCGTGACGAAGGTGTCGTCGGCCGCGAAGTACATGCCGCCGCCGTCGCCGGTGGCGTGGTTGTGGAGCAGGAGGTCGGAGCCGGAAGACGCCTGCGCGCCGTGGTACCAGACCCCGCCGCCGTTCTGGGCGTTGTTGTACGAGATCGTCGAGTACCGGATGGTGCCGTCGCTGGCGGCGATCCCACCGCCGAAGCCCGAGTCCGCAGCGTCCCCGGCCACCGCGCTGTTGTCCGTGACGTAGAGGTACTCGAGGTAGTCGAGGGGCGTGCTGCGGATGCCGCCGCCCGCCCCGTCGGTCGCGACGCCGCCCCGGACGGCGAGGTGCGCGACCCGCTCGACCGCAGTGTGAAGGTCGAAGACGCGGTCCGCGCCGTCGCCGTCGACGATGGTCCTGGCCTGGCCCGCGCCGACGACTTCGCCGTCGAAGTGCAGGTCGAGATCCCCGCGATCGCCCGTGTCGTCGAGCCCGTGGCGCGTGAGCTTGTAGACCCCCGGATTCACGAGGATCGCCGTGTGGCGCGAAAGCGCGTTGGCCTCCTGCACCGCCGCCCTGAGCGTGCACAGGCCGTTGGCTGCCCTGCACCTGCCGTCACCGGGGTGCAGGTCCGGGAGGTCCGGCGTGCTGTCGACGATGAGCACGCACCCCGGACTGCAGGACGGGATGTAGCCCTGGTCGGCGGCCCCCGCCGAGGGAACGACCACCGCGCTGGCGGCTGCTGCAGTGGCGATTGTGGCCGCGAGGGCTACGAGTCTTGGCAAAGCGAGTCCCCTGTGCATCCGTGCTTGTCCGGCTCGGCGCCGTCCCAGGCCACCTTACCCCGCGTCACGCGTGTTCGCCAGCACGCGGGCCGCGTCCTCCGACCGGAGGTCGCCGCCCTCGAGCGGCGGCGGGTGACCGAGCTGCCCGAGCTCCGCGGACGCGCGGCCGAACAGGAGCCCCACCGTCCAGTCGACGATCAACCGGAGCTTGCGGGCGGTCCCGGGCATCATCGCCATGTGGTAGGTCCGGGCGGCCCACCACGCGGGGAAGCCCCTCAGCTTCACGCCGAGCATCTCGGCCACGGCCTGCCGCCGCCCCAGGTCCACGAAGACGCCGAGCGTGCGGTAGCGGAATTTCCGCACCCGGCCATGGCCCAGGGTCGCCGCCACGTTGTCGGCCACGAGGCGGCCCTGCCGCAGCGCGTGCTGCGCCGTCGGGGGCGACGCCGCTCGGCGCCGCTTGGCCGGATCCGGGACCGCAGCGCAGTCGCCGATGGCCCAGATCCCGTCGTGGCCCTGAACCCTCATGGTGTCGTCCACCGCAATCCGGCCCTCGTCGGCCAGCGGCAGCCCCAGCTGCCGGATCAAGGGCGGCGGCCTCACCCCCGCCGTCCAGCAGAGGAGCCGCGTGGGGATGACCTCGCCCGTGGAGAGCGTGACCCGATCCGCCTCGGCGGACTGTGCATGATCCGGTCGTCGGCGTCGGCGATCAGCCAGCGGGTCCCGTCGATGCGGCAGCGCGGGTAGCGGTCGATCACGTCGGCCACGTAGTCCTGGAGCTCGGCGATCCCCTCCACCCCCGCGTAGCCGGCCCCGATGAAGACAAAGCTGAGGAACGAGCGGCGCGCCTCCGGGTCCTCGAGGGACTCGGCGATCTCGAGGTTGAGGAGGGCCCGGTTACGGAGCGCGATCGCCTCGGCCAGCGTCTTGAACCCCAGCCCGTGCTCGGCGAGCCCCGGGACGGGCGGGACGCGGGAGATCGAGCCCAGGGCCAGCACCAGCTGGTCGTAGGCGAGCCGCTCGTTCCGGCCCTCCACGCTCTGCACCTCGAGCGTGGAGCCGCCGGCGTCGAGCCCCGTCACCCGGCCAAGGACCGTGTCAGTCTGGTGGAGCTCCTCGCGCAGCGGGATCACCACGTGGCGCGGCTCCAGGGTGCCCGCGGCGGCACCGGGCAGCAGCGGCGTGTAGAGCAGGAAGTTGTCGGATGAGACCAGGGTGACCCGAGCGCTCTGCTGGGGCAGTACCTGCTCGAGGCGGCGAGCGGCGTAGAACCCGCCAAAGCCGCCGCCGGCTATGACGACGTGCCAGGCCATCGTTTGGACCCTACGAGAACGAGGCGGCCGCCCGGCGCGCGGCGGCCAGTGCGGGGCGCCCGCGGCCGTCCATCCGGCGACGCAGGCGCCACGGCGCGCCCGAGAAGGCGTGGTTCGCCACGGTCGCGAACCCGGTCTCGTCGGTGCGCAGGGCGAGCAGCAGGTGCGCGATCCGGTCGGAGGGCGGCAGCCCACCCTCGGTCGCGGCCACGCAGAAGCAGTGCACCCGGCGCCCGCCGGGCGTGACCAGGACAGCGCCCGCCTCGCCCACCAGCCAGACGCCGAGCCGCCCGCGCTCGACCGCGAGCCCGGTGGAACGGTGGAGGTCCCGCTCCTCGTGGCCCAGGAGGTCGCCGAGGAAGCCCTGCGCGACCGGCTCCGACAGCGGGGGCTCGCGGCGCTTCGGCCTGATCGTGTTGGCGCCGCGCACGGCGTAGAGCTCGGGGATGATCCACGCGTGGGCGAGCGCAGCCGCGGCGACGGGCGCCGACAGCGGCTGGAGCAGCATCAGCACGACGGCCACGGCGATGAACGGCACCACGTGCGCGACCGTGGTCAGGGTCCAGAGCTGACCGCGCCGCCTGATCGACGCCTCGCTCGCGCGGCGGCGCCACGGGACCGCGGCGAGCTCGGGGAGCGCGCCGGCCTCCACGGCTGTGCTTACCCCCCTGCGATGGGGCGCCGCAGGATGACGGTGGGTGCGTCGGCGGGGAGCTCGCGCACCTGCGTGGCCTGGCCGGGCCCGTCGCTCACGACGCCAATGTAGCCCTCGTCGAGCTGCCGCCTGAACTCCCCCACGGCGGCGTTGTAGGCGGCCTCGTCTCCCGCCGTCCACTCAGCGAGCGTCGAGTGACCGGTGTGGTCCATGCGGATGAGTCGGGGCATCGGGCGGACCTCCTCGAGGAGCTTTTGGTCCAGCCGATGATACGCCGCGGGGCCGTCAGGCCCCCCTTCGTCTCGCGCATGACGGCGCCGATGATCGCGCCGATCGCCTTCTCGTTCCCCGCGCGCACCTTCTCCACGGCGTCCGCGTTCTGCTCGAGCACCCGCTCCACGATCGCGGTGAGCTCGTCGCCGCCGGCCAGCTCCAGCGAGCGCTCGGCAGCGATGGCCTCCGGATCGCCGCCCTCCACCGCCAGCACGTCCAGCACCTCCTTGGCCGCCGAGCCCGAGATCCGCTTCGCGCTCACCATTGCCACCAGCCGGGCCAGGGCGGCCGGCTCGACGCGGGACTCGGCCGGATCCTCCACGTCTCCGAGCCGCGCTGCGAGCTCATTCCTGACCCAGCTCGCCAGGACGCGCGGCTCCACTTCGCCGTCGGCCGCCAGGGCCGCCTCGAAGTAGTCGCCCAGCTCGGCACGGAACGCCAGCAGCCGCGCGTCGTCGGCGGGGAGGCCGAGGTCCTCGAACCGCCCCGCGCGCGCAGCGGGCAGCTCCGGAAGCGCGTCGCGGGCACGGGCGATCATCTCCTCGGTCGGGGCCAGCGGGACCAGGTCCGGCTCCGGGAAGTAGCGGTAGTCGTGCGCGTATTCCTTCGACCGAAGTGGTGTGAGCGCCCCGGTGGTCACGTCGTAATGGAGCGTCTCCTGCTCCACCTCGCCCCCCGCCCGCACGATCGCCTCCTGGCGCGCGATCTCCGCCTCGATGCCGCGGCGGAGGAAGTTGAAGGAGTTCATGTTCTTGAGCTCCGTCTTGGTGCCCATGGTCGCCTCGCCGGCGGGGCGGATGGAGACGTTCGCGTCAACGCGCAGGGAGCCCTCCTCCATGTTCACGTCCGACACGCCGGTGGACTTGAGGGTCACGCGCAGAAGGCGGGCCCAGTCAGCCGCCTCCTCCGCCGACCGCAGGTCGGGCTCCGTCACGATCTCCGCCAGCGGCGTGCCGCCGCGGTTGAAGTCCACGACGCTCGCCTCGGCCCCATGGATGCGCCCGGAGCTGCCGGCGTGGACCAGCTTGGCGGCGTCCTCCTCCAGGTGCACCCTGTGGATCCGCACCTCCCCCAGCCCTCCGTCGCGGGCGAGCGGGATGTCGTACTGCGAGATCTGGTAGCCCTTGGGCAGGTCGGGATAGAAGTAGTTCTTGCGGTGGAAGATCGACCGTGGCGCGATGTCGCAGTCGAGCGCCAGCGCGATCACCAGCCCGAAGTGGACGGCCTCCGCGTTGGTGACCGGGAGCGTGCCCGGGTGCCCCAGGCAGATCGGGCAGGTGTGCGTGTTGGGCGCGTCGCCGAAGGACAGCGCGCAGCCGCAGAACATCTTCGTGCGCGTGGACAGCTGAAGGTGGATCTCCAGCCCGATCACCGGCTCGTAGCGGCGCTCGGCCGTCGCCTCAGACACGCGCGCCGCTCCCGTCGAAGCCGATCGCCTGCTCGAGCGCGTACGCCGCGTCGAGGATGCGGTTCTCGCTGAAGGCGGGGCCTGCGAGCTGGATGCCCACGGGAAGCCCGTCCGACAGGCCGCCCGGGATCGAGATCGCCGGTACCCCGGCCAGCGGCATCGGAACCGTGCAGTAGTCCGACAGGTACATCGCAAGCGGGTCCGCCGTTCGCTCGCCAAGCTTGAACGCCACCGTGGGCGAGGTGGGAGTGAGGATCAGGTCCACCCGCTCGAACGCCGCTCGGAAGTCGTCGGCGATCTTCGTCCGGACGCGCTGCGCGCGGCCGTAGTAGGCCTCGTAGTAGCCCGACGAGAGCGCGTAGGTGCCGAGCATGATGCGCCGCTTGACCTCGGCTCCGAAGCCGGCGGCGCGGGTCTCCTCGTACAGCGAGAGCAGGTCGCCGTTCCCCTTTCGCGGCCCGTAGCGCACACCGTCGTAGCGCGCCAGGTTCGCGCTGGCCTCTGCCGGGGCGAGCACGTAGTAGGCGGCGATGCCGTGCGGCGAGTGCGGCAGGCCCACCTCCTCCACCACGCCGCCCAGCTCCTCAACCAGCTTGACGGTGCGGTCGAGGACCTCGCGCACGCCGGCCTCGACCCCCTCGCCCGAGAGCTCCGGCGGCACGCCGAACCGTAGGCCGTCCAGGCGCTCGGCCTTCGGCAGGCGAACCTCCTCGGGAAACTCGAGCGAGGTGGAGTCGCAGCGGTCGCGTCCCACCATGTGCCTGAACAGCAGAGCGGCGTCGGTCACGTCCCGCGTGAGCGGGCCGCACTGGTCGAGCGAGGACGCGAAGGCGATCATCCCGTAGCGAGAGACCGCGCCGTAGGTGGGCTTCATCCCGACGATCCCGCACAGCGACGCAGGCTGCCGGATCGAGCCGCCGGTGTCGGTGCCAATCGCCCACGGCGCGAGGCCGGCCGCGACCGCCGCCGCGGATCCGCCGGAGGAGCCGCCGGGGACGCGCTCGCGGTCCCATGGGTTGAGCACCGGGCGAAAGCCCGAGTTCTCATTCGACGAGCCCATCGCGAACTCGTCCATGTTCGTCTTGCCGAGCGTGGGTGCGCCCGCCGCGTTCAGGCGCTCGACGGCCGTGGCCGTGTAGGGCGGCCTGTACCCCTCCAGGATCCGTGAGGCCGCGGCGCTCGGAACGCCCTTCACGCAGAAGAGGTCCTTCACCGCCAGCGGTACGCCGCCGAGCGGCGCGTCCGGCGGGGTGTCAGGCGGGTCATCGTCCGAGACCCAGAGGAAGGCACCCAGCTCGTCGCCGCGCGCGCGCTCGCGGTAGAGCTCGAACAGCTCCCCCGCGGAGACCTCGCCCGCGCGGACCCGTTCGGCCGCCTGGGCGGCCGTCAGCTCGAGGAGCTCGCTCATGCCCCGCCCGGGCTCGGAACCCTGAAGCCGCCCTCCGCGGGATCGGGAGCCTGTGCGAGCGCGTCCTCGCGCGGCAGGCTGGGCCGGGGCTCATCCGGCCGCAGCACGTTCTCGACCTGGATCACGTGCGAGGTCGGCTCGACGTCGTCCAGGTCGAGCTCCCCGATCTTGTCGATGTGGTCGAGGATCGTCGCGAGCTCGCCGGACATGCGCTCGACCTCCTGGTCGTCCAGGCGAAGGCGGGCGAGCCGGGCTACGTGCAGCACCTGATCGCGATCGATCACGGCGGCCGATTCTAAGTAGGAGCAGGCCCCGGTACGATGCGCCTGATGTCGCCGAGGGGCGCTGAGCGCGCGGTCGTGCTCACGATGCGGGGGCTGGCGGGCACGTTCGCCGTCGTCGGCATCCTCTTCATCTCGACGCCGAACGGCGTGATCGAGACGCTCGACGACGTCGGTGACTGGTTCGGCGGCTTCGTCGCCGGGCCGGCTACGTCCGAGAAGTTCTGGCTCGCGCTCGGGTTCGCGTACATGGTCGTGATCACGGGGCTCGCGCTCGTCGTCTCCATCGACGTGCGCCGGTACCGGCCGCTACTCCTGGTGCTGGCCGCCGGAAAGGCCGCCTCCTCGCTCGCCGCGGGCGCGTTCTACGTGTTCGACCGCGAGGTGTTCATCTACCTCGCCAACTTCGTGGTGGACGGGAGCTTGGTGGGGGTTGCCCTCGGCTGCTGGGCCATACTTGGCAGGACCGAGGTCGAGGCGCGCGCTCCGGTCTGAAGGGGCGCCCGGGGCCTCGCGGCGCCTGAGCTCGTAACGCTTCGCGCCTTCGCGCAGGCGCTGATCCCGCCGGGAGGTCGCCTCCCGGCCGCCGATGCGGACGGAGGGCTGCCGGTGGTCGACGGCGCGCTGCGGCTGCTGGAGGCGGCGCCGCCGCGGATGCGGGGCACCGCGAGGCTCGCGCTGCGGGCGCTCGAGCGCTCGTCCATCCCCTCGTTCTCGCGGCTCTCACCCAGGCGGCGTACGCGACGGATCGAGAGACTGGAGCGCAGCGGGTCGATGCTCGCCCGCAACCTCGTGCTGCTTCTGAAGTCGCTCTGCGGGATCTCCTACGCGCGGGCGGCGGAGGTGCAGAACGCCGTGGGGTCCATCCCCCGCTGCGAGCTCGGGCCCGCGGCTCCGCGGCCCCCGCTCCCGCCGCACCTCAACCCCGCCGCGCTCGTGCCCCCGGACGAGGACGAGCGCTGCGACGTGGTCGTCGTGGGCTCGGGAGCGGGCGGCGCGGCGGCGGCGCGCGTGCTGGCCGAGGCGGGACTCGACGTGATCGTCCTCGAAGCGGGCGAGTACCACGACGCGATCACGTACTCGCGCGACCCGATCGACGCGCTCACGACCCTCTACCGCGACGGCGGTCTCACCGCCTGCGACGGCAGGCCGCCGATCGCGCTCCCGGTGGGGCGGTGCGTGGGCGGCACCACCGTGATCAACTCGGGCACGTGCTTCCGGACCCCGGACGGAGTGCTGACGCAGTGGCGCGATCGCGTCGGCATCCCGTGGGCCACCGAGCTCGAGGGCGAGTTCGAGCAGCTCGAGCGAGACCTGACCGTGGTGCCGGCGGATGGGGCGAACGCCGGTCGCAACGCGGAGCTCTGCCGCAGCGGCGCCGATGCGCTCGGGCTCTCCAACGGGCCCATTCCCCGAAACGCGGGCGGCGTGACGTGCTGCGGCACCTGCCCGACCGGCTGCGCGCTCGACGCCAAACGGGCGATGCACGTGTCCGAGTTGCCGCGCGCGGCGCGCGCGGGCGCCCGCATCCGGGCCGGTGTGAGCGTGGACCGCGTGGTGGTCCGAAACGGCAGCGCGGTGGGCGTCAGAGCTCGGCGCGCAGAGGGCGGCACCGCCTACTCAGTCGCGGCGCGCGCCGTGGTGCTCGCCGGCGGCGCCCTCGGGACGCCCGAGCTCATGGTGGGTCAGGGGCTCGGCGGCCGGCATGTGGGTCGGCACCTGCGGGTCCAGCCGGCCTGCTGGGTCGGCGCCCGGTTCCCCGGTCAGGACGTGCGCGGCTGGGACGGGGTGATGCAGAGCTGGCGGGTGGACGAATGGCTTGCCCGCCGTCTCTTCCTGGAGGCCACCTTCACACCGCTGGCCTTCGGCGCCCATTGGCTGCGCGGCGCGGGGGCCGCCTGGAAGGAGCGGGTGGAGCGCTATGGGGAGCTCGGCATCATCGGCGTCCACCTGGCCGACCAGTCCGAGGGCCGGCTGCGGCTCGATCGCCGCGGCAACCTCCGCATCCGCTACTCACTCACGCGGGACGACGCGGCCAGGCTTCGCTTCGGGATCGCCCGGGCCGCGCAGATCCACTTCGCGGCCGGGGCCGACGAGGCCTACCCGCAGGTCGGCGGCATCGACGCGCTGGCCCCCGGGCGGGAGCGCCTGATCGAGCAGGGCCTCTTCAGCCCGTCCGCCCTGCGCCTCGAGGCCTTCCACCCGATGGGGACCGCGCGCATGGGGACGAGCGCGCGCGACTCGGTCGTGGACCCGGCCGGCGAGGTACACGACCTCCCCGGCCTCTACGCGGCGGACGCGAGCATCCTTCCCACCGCGCTGGGCGCCAACCCGATGCTCACGATCATGGCCTGCGCGCGGAAGATCGCCCGCGGACTCGGCGAGCGGCTTACTTGAGCCCTCACTGGTCAGACTTTGGGTTCGTATGGAACCCAAAGTCGGACCGCATCCGCTAAGCGGGAGCGCCTCCGGTGGCGAAGCCGCCGGGTGAGGAGTCGGGCTCGTCGTTGGGCTCAGGTTCGGGCTCCGTCGGGGGCTCGGCCTCCGGGATCGCATCGGGCTCGGATTCGGGCTCGACCGGGGGCTCCGCTTCCGC
>VAWV01000027.1:0-2533 GCA_005883295.1 Actinomycetota bacterium | reverse complement strand
AGCGCCAGTCCCACCGGGGCCCCCCACTTCACCACCGCCGCCGAGTTGAGCCCGGGCGGCTGGAGGATGCGGTACAGGATGAGAAGAGCTGCGGTCAGCCCGGCGACCCCTGCGACGGCGCTCGGCGTGAGCGGTGGCTCGTATCGCCTCCCCGCCGCCCGGAAGAAGGCCGCGGCGATCGCGCTCACGATGCCGACCAGGAGCACCACGAGGATGAACCGGTCGATCGCACCGGGCGCCTGCCACGCGTTCTTCTCACGCTTTTCCGCGCACTCGCGGGCACTGCGCCGGATATCGCTGCTGATCGCGCCTCCCTGCACGCTGCCGCTCGGCGGCTGGAGCTGCTCGATCCGGCGGCACTCCTCGCCCTGTTTCGTCGTGTACCAGTCCGCTGACATGACGAGCAGCAGTCCGAGCGCCGCGACGAACGCGATCCAGTCCCAGCGGCTCAGCCGGAGGAACGTCACCTGCCCGCCTGGCCGGCCCCGTCGCGAGGCGGGGCCGGGTGGATGGGCGCCTCGACGCTGGCTGCCTCCCTCACCGGCCGTGGGAAGCGCTGGTCGCGGATGCTCGCGAGGGCCGAGATCGTTACGCCCAGACAGGCGCCCAGCCCGATCCACACGCCGGCGTCGCGACCGAGGCCGTCCGGCGGCGACGCAGTCCGGATCGTGACCCATACGCTGGCCACAAAGCCCACGAGCACGAGCAGCGACCCGATCGCCACGGGGACCGCCTGCGTCGGGTGCACGACTGTCACAACAGCCAGCGCAACGGCCATGAGCCCGACGACGGACAGCATCACGTCGAGGGCGCCGAAGGCTTCCCATGCGTTGCGCCCCGCGCGGCCGCTGCCGTACCAATCGAGGAACGTGGAGCCGAGGAGCACCACACCGAGGGCGCCGGCGATCCACTCCTGGAGACGGAGCCGTCGAGTGTCCACGGGCGGGAGCGTACCGGCGGGGAACGCCGGCTACCGCCGCTTGAGCGGCGCGTAGTCCACCATCAGCTTCCGCTCCGAGCCGTCCGACTCGAAGCGGACGATCGCCACCCCGGGCTCCACGCCAATCACCACGCCGTCGCCGAGCGACGCGTGCACCACGTCGTCGCCGAGCGAGAAGGTGGCCCCGGCTCCGGTTGGCCGCCGGCGGTCCCGCGTGGGATCGGGCGGCGCGGCGTCACGCTCAGTCCACGACGGCCGGAATGAGCGCGGCTCCTGCACCTCGCGGTCGACCAGTTCGTCGGGGATCTCGGAGAGGAAGCGGCTCGGGACGTTCCACTCGCGCGCGCCGTAGAGCGCTCGCACGCGCGCGTGCGTGAGGTAGAGCACGCGCTTGGCCCGGGTGATCCCCACATAGCAGAGCCGGCGCTCCTCCTCCAGGTCGCCGGCCTCGATTGCGCGCATGTGCGGGAAGACGCCGTCCTCGCAGCCGATCATGAACACCACCGGATACTCGAGCCCCTTTGCGTTGTGCAGCGTCATGAGCGTGACGATGCCCTCGTCGGAGCGCAGCGTGTCCTGCTCGGAGAAGAGCGCGATCTGCTGGAGGAACTCCTCCACGGACGGCTGCTCCGCGGTGGCGTCGTACTCGCGCGCGACGCTCACCAGCTCCTCGAGGTTCTCCAGACGCCCCTCCGCCTCGATGGTGCGCTCGGCCTGGAGCGCCTCGATGTATCCCACCTCGTGGAGGAGCTCGTTCAGGAGGTCACCGACCGAGGCCGACTCGGCGCGCTCCTCGAGCCGCTCCATGGTGGACATGAACCGCGAGACCGCCTTGATCGCTGCAGCGCCGAGGCCCGGGACCTCCTCGGGGGCGAGCGCGACCTCCCACACCGGTTCGCCGACCGTGTTCGCGTGGGAGACGATGCGCGCCTGCGAGGTCTGGCCGATCCCCCGCCGCGGGGAGTTGACCGCGCGCTCGAAGGCCACGACGTCGCTCGGATTGACGAGCAGCGTGAGGTAGGCCACCGCGTCCTTCACCTCCGCGCGCTCGTAGAAGCGCGTGCCGCCGATCACCTGGTAGCCCACGCCGTAGCGCACCAGCGTGTCCTCGAGCACGCGCGACTGGGCGTTGGTCCGATAGAAGACCGCAATCTCGTCGCGCGAGCAGCCCGAGTCCACCATCCGCTCGATCTCGCCGGCCACCCACCGCGCCTCGGAGTGCTCGTCCTCCAGCTCGCGGACCTTCACCGGATCGCCGGTGCCGAGGTCCGTCCACAGGGACTTCGCCTTGCGCGCGCGGTTGTTAGACACCACCGCGTTGGCCGCCGACAGGATCGTCTGCGTCGAGCGGTAGTTCTGCTCGAGCTTGATCACCCGGGCGTCCGCGAAGTCACTGTAGATCGACTGATCATCGTCGCCCACTACGCACAGGTTCCGGTGCTCCGAAGCGAGCAGCTGCAGCCAGCGGTACTGCGCACGATTGGTGTCCTGGTACTCGTCGACCAGCACCTGCTGGAAGCTCTCCTGGTAGCGCTCGCGGACCTCGGGGAACAGGCGAAGCAGGTCGACGCAGCGGACCAGCAGATCGTCGAA
>VAWV01000026.1 GCA_005883295.1 Actinomycetota bacterium | reverse complement strand
CACGCCTGCGAGCGCCAGCACGAGCCCCCGTCCCTCGCCGAGGAAGTAGGCGTGGGTGGCGATCAGGAACAGGGCCACGAACCGCACGCCGGCGTAGGCGGCTGGTTCGGCCAGCTGGATCGCGCCGAGCACCACGAGGTCGCCGATGGCGACGGCCAGGCTCATCGCGAGCTTTGGGCGCCGCTCCGCCATGCGGACCGTCCCGGCCGACCACGTGAGCGCGACCGCCGCAAGCACGGCGACGGTCCACCACTTGTTCGGGATGTCGAAGATCAGCGCTGAGAGCAACGCCAGGGCGGCGAGGACGAACCGGACCCGTGCAAACCAGATGACCGGCTCGGCGGACTGAAGCGGGAGGCGGGGCGCGATCACGTGCGCTCCCGGCTCAGGACGAGGAGGCAGGCGATCGCCATGCCGGCGGCGTCGATCGCCACGTCCACGGGCGTGCCGTGCCGCCCGTGGACGAAGGTCTGGTGGAACTCATCGGTGCCGGCGTACGCGAGCGATATGCAGAACGCGACGGCGAGCGCGGTGCGGGATGTCGCCGCAAGCCGCCGGAAGGCCCGCCACCACAGGAAGCACAGCACGCCGTACTCGGTGATGTGGACGATCTTGCGGCCGATGAAGTCCCACACGCCTAGCCCCGTGGAAAGGTCGGGCTGCGCGGAGAGCACGAAGATCACCGTCATGAGCGCGACCGGAGGGGCCCAGGGATCCAGCCGCGAAAGCGAGGCAGCGCGAGTACGCGTCACGACCATAACCTAGACTCGCAACGGCTTGCTCGCCATCACTTCCAAGTCGCCGTACGCGGTCCGGGCGCTCACGGAACTCGCTCGTGTAGGGGGTTCCGGCCCCGTCCCGATCGGCGAGATCGCACGCCGCCGGGACATCCCGGTGCAGTTTCTCGAGGGTATGTTCGCCACCCTCCGCCGTGCCGGCATCCTCCAGAGCCAGCGCGGAGTGAAGGGCGGCTACTCGTTCGCCCGCGAGCCCACCCAGGTAACGGTCCTCGAGGTCGTCGAGGCGCTCGAGGGCGCGCTCGACGCCGAGACGATCGGCGCCGACCCGCTGTGGGCCGATGCGATCGGGTCGCTGCGCGACAAGCTCGGCGCGGTCACGATCGCCGGGATCGCCGAGCGCGAGTCGCGGGCGGCGGGCGCGCAGATGTACTACATCTAGCGACCGCCAGACCGGCGCGCGGACCGCCGAACGGGCGCCGTCTGGTGCGCATCGCGTCGAAGGTGTTCGGCGGAAGCATCCTGCCTACGGGCCGCATACCGGCCCGCGGGCAGGACGGTGGCGGTCAGGCGCCCCCCGGGCGGGACCTTAGGACGCGCCTATACCCTGCGGCGGTGTCCTCGCCGCGCCTCGGCACGCCGGTCGTGGCCCTGTTCGTGTCGGCCTCGGCGCTGCTGGCGCCTGCAACGGCCGGCGCGAAGGTGACCTTGCACACGACTCCCGCGATCACGCCGCGCTTCGGGCTCTCCGTGCCGGACTACGTGAGCCGCTGCCAGCCGACCCAGCCGCTCCGGTTCACCGTCGACGCCTCGAAGGGCGACACGGTTGCCATCGGCGGCGGTCCGAAGCGCACCGGCCGCTTCACGACCGACGTCTACCTCAGGACCAACGCCGCCGTGCCCGTGCGGGTCACCACGAACGGTCGCGAGAGCACCCATCACGTGCGGTGCCTGCCACAGGATTTTCCCCAGTGGACGGTCCACCGCCACCGCAGGCCCGAGGCGCAGTGGTACGTCCTCACGCCCGTGGGCCGGTATAGCGACGGCTACATCGCGATCTTCGACGCCCGCGGCGTGCCGGTGTGGTGGATGCACTCGTCGTGGTACGCGCCCTGGGACGGCAAGCTCCTGGCCGACGGCAACCTGATCTGGTCGCGAATCTTCGGCACCGACTTCGGGCTCGATCCGCGCGGCGCCTGGGAGGAGCACGCGCTCGACGGCCGCGCGGTGCGCGTGCTCCAAACCCGGCGGACCCCGACCGACTTCCACGACCTCGAGCAGATGCCGAACGGGGACTTCCTGCTGGACAGCTACGTCCGGCGATCGAAGGTCGACCTCACGCGATTCGGCGGCCCGAGATACGCGAACGTCTACGACGCCGAGATCCAGGAGCTGACGCCGCAGGGCAAGCGCGTCTGGAGCTGGAACTCGAAGAACCACATCGGCCTGTCCGAGAACACGTGGTGGAAGGACATTGAGAGCGCCCAGAACCGGCGCCCCCCGGCGGAGCGCCGCTACGACGCCGTGCACATCAACTCGATGGAGCCGGACGGCGGCGGGATCATCGTCTCGGCGCGCTTTCTCGACGCGGTGTTCCGGATCACTGGGGTCGCGACCGTTCGGCGGGCAACACGACGCCCGCCTCTACGGCGACCACACCCTGACCGTCTACGACAACGGCGCCGCGCCCTCGCAGCACGAGGTCCGGCCGCCGCGGGCGGTGCGCTACCGGATCGACACCGCCAACCACACCGCCACGCTGCTCGAGAGCCTGAGCGACCCGGCGGTCCCGAGGTCGGGATGGGGCGGCGGCGCCCGCAAGCTCGCGGGCGGTGACTGGGTCGTGTACTGGGGCGGGACCAACCGGATGACCGAGCGCACACCGGCGAACAAGGGCGTGCTCGAGATCAAGTTCCGCGGCGACAGGTTCGGCTACCGCGCGTTCCCGATCCCGCGGGGACGGATCAGCGCACGGCAGCTGCGCCGGGCGATGGATGCCGTCGTGAGCACGAACCGGGAGGACGTCCCGAGGTCCGTGGGCGACGGACGGTGACGCCGCAGGGCGCTAGTGCGAGAGCTCGGGGACCGGCGCGAGAGGAGAGCCCCGCAACCTGATCAGCCGGACGTGTCCGACGCCGGTCCACCTGGAGTGCACCTGCCATACGTCCGGACCCGACCCGGGCCCGTGCCTGTAGGCCAGCGCGTAGCCGAGTCGCGGAGGCTTCTGGTCGCGGTCCAGCCACGCGTAGTTCAGCCGTAGGATCGGCTTGACTAGCGGACTCGCCGTATCGACTTCGTGGTTGATGAGCTGGACCGCCTCGCCGCGGTGCGAGTAGACGTCGACAATCTCACACTCGCAGTAGTAGGCGAGCGTGCCGATCTCGCCGTAGCTCGCCACGGTGGCGCCAGCCACCCGTGCGCGCAGCGCCCTGCCGATACGCGCGTAGTCGCTCGCGGTCGCGAAGTTCGTGGAGAAGATCGGCGAGCGCCACGGCACGCCCTGCTTGACGTCCCGCACCGTGTTGCCCAGGGCGAGAAGCGCCACCACCCCGAAGGCGAGCACGGGGGCCACTGCCCGCCGGCCGGGCCGGGCGCGCTCCTCGCTCACCCAGGTGCCGAGCGCGATCGCCAGGAAGATGGAGAGCGCGGCCGCCGGCGGGACGTAGTACCAGTGGTACGGGCCGGGCCTGATCGCGGATAGAGCGAGGTAGTAGGCCACACCCCCGGCCCCCAACCCCGCCGCCGGGCCCAGCCGCCGCACGGAGTCGGACGCTCTCCATCGCGACGACCTTCGCAGGACGGACCAGCCAACCAGGGCGACCAGGCCCAGCACCGCGGGGGCGAACGCGAGCGCGACGGCGTTGGGCCGCCCCGCGGCGCCCGAGGCGTACATGACCGGGCCGTTGAAGAAGTCCCACTTGCCCCAGATGTGGCGCTGGAGCGTCCGGATCACGAGCGTGTCCGGCACCACCGAGCCGAGGTACACCCAGCTGAACACGAACCACGGGCCGGCGACCGCCGCGAGGGTTGCGAGCAGCCGCCGCCACCCGGCGCGGATGGCCGGGGACGCCACCGCGATCAGCGGGATGAACATTGCGAGGTCGAGCCGCGCCAGCAGCGTGAGCCCCGCGGCGATCCCGAACCAGCCGACCCGACCCTCCAGCGCTGCGGCGAGCATCGCTACGAGGAGCGCCGGCCCGAGCAGCACCTCGAGGCCGATGGCCGACAGCAGGAACGGGTTCGTGAGCACGAGGGCCAGGCCCAGGACCGCTGCGGCGAACGGCAGCCGCAGCGCGCGGACGACCCTCGTCCAGCACCACGCCATCAGCATCGCCAAGCCGACCGAGACGACGCCCGCCGCCCAGACCGCGTCGGCGTGACCCGTCACGATCCGGATCGCGGCCGTGGTGACGGCGAGCAGCACGACGTTCAGCGGCGACGTAGCGGTGTTCGCCACCTGGTGAGGGATCAGCCCCCAATGCAGGTGCTGCGCGACGTTCCTGGCGTAGCTCAGCGTGATGTAGGCGTCGTCGACCAGGCCGTGCCGGACCAGCAGGAAGATCAGGGCGGTGGTCAGGCCTGTGCCCGCGACGAGCGCGACGTCTCGCCGACTCGTGGTCACCGCACGGAGTAGTACCGCACCAGGCGAGCGCAGCCCGTGTTGAGCGGGGTTGATGACTCGCGCCGCTTCTAGAGTGTCGTCCGTGCGCAGCGGACTCGCCAGGCTCGCGCCCGCGGGCCTGCTCGCGGCGACTCTGGCCCTCGTCGTCCCGAGCTCTGCCCTGGCGGGCCGATCCGTCCCCCACGGCTTCTTCGGGATGAACTGGGACCAGGAGATCGCCTTCCGCAGCTCGTCCACGACGCGGACCGCGCAGTGGGCGAATATGGCGTCGGCGGGAGTCGAGTCGGTCCGGATCCCCTTCTTCTGGGGCAACGCGCAGCGGGTCAACGACGGCTCGACCGACTACTCGTGGACGGATCAGGCCGTCACGCTGGCCGCCGAGCACGGGATCGAGCTGTTGCCCGAGGTCACCCAGGCGCCCGAGTGGGCCCGCAAGTACCCCGGCAAGCCGTACTCGCCGCCTTCGGCGGACTCCGCTTACACACGCTACCTGGTGGACTTGGTCCAGCGCTACGGACCCAACGGCAGCTTCTGGGTCTCCCATCCGACGGTCCCCAAGCTCCCGGTCCGGGCGCTGCAGATCTGGAACGAGCCGGCGGAGTACTACCAGTGGTCGGTTCCGAGGAACAAGGACTGGGCGCCCCCCTACGGCAAGCTTCTCCGCAAGTCGTACACCGCCATCAAGCAGACGGACCCCAGCGTGAAGGTGGTCCTGGCCGGTCTCGCCAACACGTCGCCCCAGTACCTCGAGCACCTGTACGAGAAGGGCAACATCCACGGCTACTTCGATGTCGCCGCCCTTCACCCGTACACGGCCCACAAGCACGGCGTCCTGACCCTGACGAAGCAGTTCAGGGCCGTGATGAAGAAGCATCACGACGGAGGCAAGAAGCTATGGGTGACTGAGCTGGGGCTGCCGGCCTCGAAGGGGAAGACCTCCGACAACAGCGATCTCCAGACGACGGACAAGGGCATGGCCAGTTTCCTCACCACGTCCTACAAGGACCTGATGAAGAACCGCACGAAGCTGAAGGTCGATCACGTGTTCTTCTACACGTGGGCCTCCGTGTACAAGGGCTTCATCTTCAAGTGGACCGGGCTCTACGTGTACCACCACGGCAACGGGCAGGACGTCTTCCAGGAGAAGCCCGCGTACAAGGCCTACCTCAAGGTGGCGCGTTCCGGAGAAGGCTGCTCCAAGAACTCGGCCGGCAGCTGCGCGCGCTGAGCGCTGACGGGGGCGGCGGCTTGCTGGCCAGCTTCTAGGATCTCCGCCGATGGCTAGCCGGGCCGAGGAGAAGAAGAGGCTCCGCGAGGAGCGCGAGGCGCGGGAGCGCGAGGAGCGCGAGGCCGCCGCGCGCCGGAAGCGGCTCATCCAGATCGGCACCGGCGCTGCCGTGGTCGTGGTCGCCGCGATCATCGCGGTCGTTGCGCTGTCGAGCGGGGGGAGCTCGAAATCGAAGGGCCAGACACCCACCGGCGTGAACCCCCAGGGCCTGCAGGAGTCGCCGGGTCCGTGGCCGCCCGAGTATTCCAAGCTTCCGCAGCGCCTCGCGGCCATGCAGCTGCCCCAGACGAGCGACGTCATCTTCCACATCCACGCGAACATGGAGGTCTACACCGACGGGAAGCGGCAGACAGTTCCCTCCCAGGTCGGAATCGACCAGACCCACCAGCTCCTCGCTTCGCTCCACACCCACGACACGAGCGGGGTGATCCACATGGAGGCGGTCCAGCCGTATCCGTTCAAGCTGGGGCAGTTCTTCAACGTGTGGGGGGTCAAGTTGACGCAGACCCAGCTCGGGGACTACCACGTGGGCAACGGGCTCGTGCTCCAGGTCTGGGTGAACGGCAAGCAGGTGAAGAGCTTCGTTAACTACGTGATGAAGCCCCACGACCGCATCGTCGTCGGCTTCGGCAAGCCCGGCTCGTTCCCGACCAAGAACAACTTCAAGTTCCCGGCCGGCGAGTAGCCTCTCCTCGATGAGCGGGGCCCGGACCACGCCCGAGCCGGGGCGCCGCGGCGCGGACCTCCCGGACAACCTGGCGGACCTGGTTGGGGAGACGCCGCTCGTCCGATTGACCCGCCTCGCGCCGGAGTGCGGGGCCGAGCTGATCGCCAAGCTCGAGGCCTACAACCCGGCCGGCAGCGTGAAGGACAGGATCGGGGTGGCGATGATCGAGGCGGCCGAGGCCGAGGGGCGGATCGAGCCGGGCCGCACGACGATCGTCGAGGCCACCTCGGGGAACACGGGCATCGCGCTCGCGTTCGTCTGTGCGGCGAAGGGCTACCGCCTGGTCCTGGCGATGCCCCAGGGGATGAGCCGCGAGCGGGAGAGCCTACTCCGTCTGTACGGGGCCGAGGTGGAGGTCACCGAGTCCCTGGGCGGGATGAACGAGGCGGTCGAGGCCGCGCAGCGCATCGCGTCCGAGCACGGCGACTGCTTCATCCCCGACCAGTTCTCGAACCCCGCCAACCCGGAGATCCACCGGCGGACCACGGCCGAGGAGATCTGGCGCGACACCGGCGGCGACATCGACGTACTGGTCGCGGGCGTGGGCACCGGCGGCACGATCACCGGCGCGGGGGAGCGCCTGAAGGAACGCAACCCCGATCTGCTGGTGGTTGCGGTCGAGCCGAAGGCGTCCGCCGTCCTCTCGGGCGGCCTCCCAGGACCGCACAAGATCCAGGGCATCGGGGCGGGCTTCGTCCCCGCGGTCCTGAACCTGGAGGTGATCGACGAGATCATTCCGGTGGACGACGAGGACGCGCTCGAAACAGCCCGCCAGGTCTCGCGGCGGGAGGGCATCCTGGCCGGGATCTCGGGCGGCGCGGCGCTCTGGGCGGCGATCGAGGTGGGCAGCCGTCCGCAGCTCGAGGGCGCGCGGATCGTGGCGATCGTCCCGGACTCCGGCGAGCGGTACGTGAGTACGCCCTTCTTCGCGCCGTGACCGCGCTCGACCTGACCGGCGTGCCCTGCCCGATGAACTGGGTCCGCGCCCGGCTGGCGCTGGAGGAGCTCGCCGCCGGCGAGCGCCTCGACGTGCTGCTCGACCACGGTGAGCCGCTCCGCAGCGTGCCGGAGTCCGCGCGCGAGGACGGGCACGAGGTGACGCTCGACGGAAACCGAGTCACGATCGTGAAGCGATGACCCTCTCCGACCTCGAGCTCGAGCGCTACTCCCGGCAGCTCGTACTGCCCGAGTGGAGCGGAGCCGCCCAGGCGCGGCTCCGCACGGCGAATGCCCTCGTCGTCGGCGTCGGCGCGCTGGGATCTCCGGTTGCCACGTACCTGGCCGCGGCCGGTGTCGGCACCGTCGGGCTCGTCGACTCGGGCACCGTGGAGCTCTCCAACCTGCACCGTCAGCCGCTCCACTTCACGCCGGACCTCGACAAGCCGAAGACCGCCACCGCCGCGCTCAAGCTGCGGGTGCTCAACCCGGAGGTGCAGGTGGAGGAGTACAACGCCCACCTGAGCGAGGAGAACGCCGACGCCGTGGTGGCCGGCGCATCGATCGTCGTGGACTGCTCGGACTCGTTCGAGACGCGCTACCTCGTGAACGATGCCTGCTGCGCGCAGGGGGTGCCGCTCGTCTCGGGCGCGGTGCTGGGCTTCGGCGGGCAGGTGATGACGATCGTGCCGGGGCGCTCGGCGTGCTACCGGTGCGCCTTCGAGACGCCGCCACCGCGCGGGTCGGTCCCATCGTGCCGGGACGCAGGCGTGCTGGGTGCGATGGCGGGGGTGGTCGGCTCTGTGCAGGCGCTCGAGGCGCTCAAGCTCCTGGCCGGCGTCGGCCGTCCGCTGCTCGACCGGATCCTCCATATCGACGGGCTCACGATGGAGCAGACGCTGGTGGCGACGGAGCGCCGCGACGGCTGTCCGGCGTGTGCCCGGGTACCGGCTGCGCCACAATCGGTGTGAGCATGTTCGGTCTCGGCACCCTCACGAGAGTCACGCGCGAGCTGCGACAGGACCTGACCGCCGCGCAGGAACGGGACCCCGCGGCCCGCGGCATCGGCCGGGCGGAGATCCTCCTCACCTACGGCGGCGTGCAGGCGCTGCTGGCCCACCGGGTCGCACACGCGCTCCACGACAACGGGGTGCCGCTCCTCCCGCACGCGATCGCGAACGTCGGCAAGATGGCGACCGGCGTGGAGATCCACCCGGCGGCGGAGATCGGCGAGGCCCTGTTCATCGACCACGGCGCCGGGGTGGTGATCGGGGAGACGGCCGAGATCGGCCACAACGTGACGCTCTACCAGGGCGTGACGCTGGGCGGCACCGGGTTCGCGCGAGGCAAGCGCCACCCGACCGTGGAGAGCGACGTGATCGTCGGCTCGGGAGCGAAGCTGCTGGGGCCCATCCGCGTCGGGCAGGGATCCAAGGTGGGCGCGAACTCGGTCGTGATCCACGACGTGCCCCCCAACTCCACGGTCGTCGGCAACCCGGGACACCCCGTCCGGGTGGAGGGGAAGCGGCCCGGTGGCCCCGACGCGGACTGGGCCCACCTCCCCGACCCGGTGGCCGATGCGATCCGGGCCCTGTCCAACCGGGTTGCGGAGCTGGAGAAGCTCCTGGCCGAGACCACCGGCCGCAAGCCCGAGCCGAGCGCCGAGGTCCGCCCGCTGCGCAACGTGCGCGGCAGCGATCCGGCGGCCGGATAGCGGCCCGGGCTTGCGGGGCCGGCCCCGGCCGCCCCCGCGTCGCCGTACCATCCCCATGTGGGACGCGGTCGCTGGGCCTTCGCGCTTACCCTCGCGGGATTCGCGTGGGCGCTCGCGCTGGTTGTGGCCGCCTTCGTAGTACCCGTCTACAGCGGCGAGTCCGTCTCGGCCCAATCGACCGGGACGTCTGGAGGAACGACCGTGGAGACGACGCACAGGTTCGTCTCCACCCTCGTCCACGAGAACGGCCTGCGGGTCCTGATACCGCTGGCGATTCCCGTCGCCCTTGCGGCGCTCGTCTGGTTCGCGCTTCACCGCAGGTGCTCGCGGGGCAGCCGCTGGGGCGGCCCGGTCGCGTGGATCGTGGTTGCGGTTCTCGCGCTGTTCAGCCTGGTCACCGGGTTCACGATCGGGCTCTTCGTCTTCCCGGTCGCGGTGCTGCTCGGCACCTCGGCCGCGGTCACCCCGCTCGCTCCGGCTGACGCTCAGTAGAAGACCGTCCGGCAGCGGTGCCGTGGGACCGCCTTGTAGCGCGGCTCCTGCCCGCGGTTCCACAGCCAGGTGTCGAGCACGCGCGGCGGCACGCCGAGCTCCGCCGCTATCTGCTCGCAGGCGTGCACGGCGCACGCCCTGATCTCGCGCTCCTCGCCGCCTGGCTCGAGCAGCTTGCCCGCGTCGATCCGCGCCGCCAGCTCGTCGTCGTAGACGAGTACGCCGTCCACGCGCAGGACGTGCGGGAGCAGGTTGTCGGCGAAGATCGTGAGCCAGTCGATGTCCGGGAACTCGCAGACGCCGGACAGCGTCAGGTCGTTCGCCGTGATCTGCGCGCGCTTCCAGAACCCGCGGTCGTCGAAGAAGAGCATGCCCGCGGCCAGCTGCTCGGCCAGTGCCTCAGCCGAGCCCAAGTCCACGGCTGCGAGCGGGGTCCGATCCCCCAGCCAGTCGCCGAGGTCGTTGAGCGCGCGCGCGTACCGCGCCATGAGCTCGTGGTCCGGATCCTGGCCCAGCACGGCCGCGATCTCCGCGGCGCCGAACGCGCTCAGCTCGTCCGCCAGGTACGGACCGTGCTCGCGGAACCGATCCGTCAGCCCCCAGGCCACCGTGAAGTAGCCCGAGCAGCCCGGTCGCTTCCGGATGGTCGGGAACCAGCCCGAGCCAAAGTTGATTGCGCCGAGAGTGAGCAGATAGGCGGCGACGGCCTCGCGGCTGCCCTCGAGGTAGTGGCGCGCGGGGTCGAGGGCCGGCGGCGGTCCGGGCTCGATCCGGCCGGCACGATCCAGGTCGATGCGCACGTGCCGCGCGCCTTGCGCGACGGCTGCGCATCCGCTCCGGACCTCGTCCAGTAGCCCCACAGCCGCAGCCTAGGGCGGCCGGAAGCGGATCTATGCTCATCGAGATGGCCACGACAGCCGCCGCCAACCGTCTCCTGGAGGACCTCAACGACCCCCAGCGCGAGGCCGTGCTGCACGACGAGGGCCCGTTGCTCGTCCTGGCCGGGGCCGGCAGCGGGAAGACGCGCGTGCTCACCCACCGGATCGCCTACGCGGTGGAGACCGATCGCGTCATGCCCGGGGAGATCCTCGCGATCACGTTCACGAACAAGGCCGCCGGCGAGATGCGCGAGCGCGTGGAGCAGCTTGTGGGCAGGCGGACGCGCGCGATGTGGGTGATGACGTTCCACTCCGCGTGCGCGCGGATGCTCCGAGCGGAGGGTCATCG
>VAWV01000292.1 GCA_005883295.1 Actinomycetota bacterium | reverse complement strand
GGGTTCGGGATCTCGATGAACGAGTGCTCCACGCCGAACTGCTCGGCCAGCAGCTCGCCGAGGCGGCGGATGCCGAACGTCTCCGTGGCGTAGTGGCCGCAGGCCAGGAACGCCACGCCGCTCTCGCGCGCGTCGGCCATCGCCGGCTCCTCGGGCTCTCCGGTGAGGAAGGCGTCGAGGCCGAGCCGGATGGCCTCGCCCAGGCTCGAGCCGCCCCCGCCCGAGACCACGCCCACGCGCCGGAGCGGCCGCCCGTCGCCGGGGAAGACCAGCGGGTCGCGGCGGAACGCGGACCGGCAGCGGTCGGCCAGCTCGTCGAGCGCAAGCGCCCCGTCGGTCTCGCCGATGAAGCCGATCGCCCGGCCCCGCGCCTCGCCGAACGGCTCGCCCCGCCGCAGTCCCAGCTCCCCGCAGATCAGCGCGTTGTTGCCGACCTCGGGATGGGCGTCGAGGGGCAGGTGGTAGGCGGCCAGCGACATGTCTGACCGGAACAGCGGCAGAAGGCGTCCCTTCATGCGCTGGTCGATCGTGATCGGCTCCGAGCCCCAGAACAGGCCGTGGTGGCACAGGACCATGTCCGCCTCCGTCTCCGCCGCCCGCTCGAACAGCTCGCGATGGGCGGAGACGCCGGTCGCCACGCGCCGCACGTCCTCGCGCCCGACCACCTGGAGGCCGTTCGGCCCGTAGTCGTCGAAGCCCTGGGCGTCGAGCAGCTGGTCCAGGAACGAGATCAGCTCGTCGCGGGCGGCCACGCGCGCAACGTTAACCTCCGGCCGGCATGGCCGAGCGCGACACCCGGGAGTTCCTCGAGTCCCTGATGGACACGAGCCTCTACTCGATGGGCGCCTACTTCAGCGACCGCCACCCGGACCTGGTCGACGAGGTGATCGGCCAGAGCGTGGAGATCGAAGAACGGGGGCTAAGCGGCTACGCCAGGGACAACGCCCTCACCGTGGAGGAGTGCTTCGAGACCCTCCTGACCGGGCTCGCCGTGCGCTACTACAAGGCCGTCGCCTCGTAGCCTCGGCACATGAGCCGACTCTCCCGCGCCGTGCTGCCGCTCGCGGCGGCGATCGCGCTTGCCGGCTGCGGGGGAGGGGGCACCCAGGCCAAGCGCGAATCCACCACGGCTCCCCACCACGGGGCGGCGGCCGGCGTGCGCCTCGAGCGCGTGGGGTCGTTCTCGAATCCGGTATACGTGACCGGCGCCCCGGGCGACGCGTCACGCCTCTACGTGGTCGAGCAGGCAGGCGTGATCCGGATGATCAGGGACGGGCGCACGCTGCGGCGGCCGTTCGTGGACATCAGCGCCGACGTCGCGTCCGGCGGGGAGCGCGGGCTCCTATCGATGGCGTTCGCGCGGGACTACAACCGGTCGGGGCTCTTCTACGTGTACTTCACCGACCACACCGGCGACATCCGGATCCAGCAGCTGCGCCGTTCCCGCGCCCCCGACGTCGCCGACCCGAGTTACCGCCGCGATGTGATGCGCGTGCCGCACCGCAGCGCGCCCAACCACAACGGGGGGCAGCTCCAGTTCGGCCCTGACGGGATGCTCTACGCGGGATTCGGCGACGGGGGCGGCGAGGGCGACCCCTTCCGCACGGGGCAGCGGCTCGACACGCTGCTCGGCAAGCTGGTGCGTATCGACCCGCTGCCGGGAGGCGGCTACCGCACGCCGAGCGACAATCCGTTCGTCGGACGTGCGGGCGCGCGGCCGGAGATCTGGGCCTACGGCCTGCGGAATCCGTACCGGTTCAGCTTCGACCGCCGGACGGGCGACCTGACGATCGGGGACGTGGGCCAGAACGAGTTCGAGGAGGTCGACTTCCAGCCGAAGGGCGCCGGGCGAGGCGCCAACTACGGCTGGAGCATCTTCGAGGGCTTCCATCGCTACCGAGCCGGCAGCGCTCCAGGGGCCGTCCAACCGGAGATCGCGCCCTCCCACCAGGACGGCTTCTGCGCGCTCATCGGCGGCTACGTGGTGCGCGACCCGTCCCTGCCGGGGCTCGGCGGGCGCTATCTCTACGGCGACAACTGCAAACCGGACATCTACTCGGTGCGGCTCACGGCGAGCGGCGCGCGCGACAACCACGCCACCGGGCTGCGGCCACGTGTACGCAGCCTCCCTGAATGGGGATGTGTATCGCTTCGCGCCCGGTTAGCATCACCACCATGCCCTACTTCAAAGACGAGCAAGAGGTCTACGACTACATCGGGAAGCTGTTCCAGGACCTGGTCAAGGATGAGGAGATGTGGCCCAAGTTCCGCCGGGCCAACACGATCGTGCAGTACCAGTTCCGCAACCCCGAGTCGCAGATCACGGTCCGGATGCGTGAGAACGAAGACGCCCAGGTGGACCTCGGTCCGAGCGACCTGGAGCCCGAGGTCCTGATGACGATGGAGGCCGATACGGCCCACAAGTTCTGGCTGGGCAAGGTCAACGTCACCGTGGCGCTGGCCCGCGGGCAGATGAAGGCGAAGGGGCCGGTCGCCAAGATCCTCAAGCTCGTCCCGCTCGTCAAGCCGGTCTTCCCGCGCTACAGGCAGATGCTCGCGAGCGCCGGGCGCGAGGATCTGATGGAAGCCGCCTAGGTGGCGGTCAGCCGCGCCGACGCCGCGGGCGCCAGCACGCGGCGGCTCGCCTTCAAGGAGTTCGCCCAGTACCAGGCTCCCACCCGCGTCGTCTCGGGGCAGGGTCTGCTCGACAGTGCGGGCTGCGAGTTCATGAAGGAGGGCGCCAAGCGACCGCTGCTCGTCACCGACCAGGTCATCCGCGGCACCGGTCTGGTGGACCGGGTTGGCGCCGGCGTCCAGGACGGCGGCCTGGAGGTGGCCGGGATCTTCGACGAGGTGCCGCAGGACTCGTCGACGGTCGTCGTGGAGCGCTGCGCGGAGGCCGCGAGGGCCGCGGGAGCGGACTCGTTCCTCGCGATCGGCGGCGGTTCGGTGATGGACACCACCAAGGTGGCCGCGACGGTCTTCAGCCACGGCGGGACGGTCCGCGACTACGAGGGCGCCTACACGCTCCCGCGCGCGGACGACGGGATGGGCCCGCCGCTGCCGATCGCACCGCTCGCCTGCATCCCGACGACCGCCGGCACGGGGTCGGAGGTCTCGATCGCCGCGGTGATCAAGGACGACGCGGCCAAGGTGAAGCTCGAGCTGGCGGACCTGCCGCTGTACCCGCGGCTCGCGATCCTCGACCCGGACGCCACGCGCACCCTGCCGCCCGCGATCGCCGCCTCGACGGGGATGGACGCGATGACCCACGCGGTCGAGTGCTACGTCTCGAACGACTCGAGCCCGCACGAGCAGGCCACCGCGCTGCACGCGCTGCGCCTCATCCGCGACAACCTCGAGCGCGCCGTCCACGAGCCGGAGGACGACGACGCGCGCGGCAACATGCTGGTGGCCGCCTCACTGGCGATCACGATCAACCTGGGTGCGACGCACTCGATGTCGCATCCCTGCGGCGGCCAGTTCGGCGTCCCGCACGGCGTGGCCAACGCGATCAACCTGCCGCACGTCGTCCGCTTCAACGCCGCCGGCGGCGGAGCGATCGCCGACGGCTACCGGGACGTGAGCGAGATCCTGGGGCTGGATCCGGCCGGCCCCGACGACGAGGTCGGCGACCGGCTGGCGACGCACATCGAGGGCCTGGTCGGTTCGCTCGGGCTGCCCACCCGCCTCTCGCTGGTTGGCGTTCCCGAGGACGGCATCCCGGGGCTGGTGGAGGGCGCCATGGGCGACGGCTGCACGCTGATGAACCCGCGCGACCCGAGCGAGGACGACTACGCCGACCTGTTCCGGGCGGCGCTCTAGGTACTAGTCGGAGACCCGGTCGAGTTCCTCCCGGTAGGCCTCGATCATCTCGTTCAGGGTTGCCTTCGCCGTGTGCTTCGGCTTCCAGCCGAGCTCCTTCTGCGCGCGCGTCGTGCGCATCCAGACGGGCTTGCGGCCGGCCTGCAGCCAGCTGACCTCGGCCGGCAGCCCGGGCACGCGGGCGACCATCTCGGCGGTGAGCTCGACCGCCGCGTCGGGGATCGGGCGGGCCGCGAGGTTGTAGGGACCAGGTGTGCCGCGCCCGAGGACGCCTGCGACGAAGGCCGACGCCACGTCGTCCTCGTGCACCAGCTGGAACGATGGGCCGGCGTCCGGGATCACGGGCTTCAGCACCGGCATGCCCTGCAGGAAGCGGCGAACCGGGTCCGGCAGGCGCTCGCCGAGCTGGAAGTAGGGGAGCTGGCGCAGGAAGGTGTTGGCGGTCGGCCCGGCGACGATGCAGGGGCGGAAGATCCACGCGCCGGTCCTGGTCGACTTCTTCAGCGCGTCCTCCAGCACGCCCTCGACCTCCGCCTTCTGCGCGGAGTACGGCATGGTCGGCGTCCCGCGGGGCGGGATGTCCTCGGTGAGCCAGTTCGGGTTGTCGTCGTGGAACCCGTAAGCCGCGACGCTGGACGCGTAGCAGATGCGCTCGGCGCCGCTCGCGACCGCCGTCTCGAAGACATTCCGCGATCCCTCGACATTGATCGCGCGGCTCGCGTCGCTCGCCTGGATCACCGTGAAGGCGAGGTGCACGACCACGTCGGCGCCCTTCACGGCGTCGCGCACGCTGTCGGGGTCCTGCACGTCGCCCTGGCGGTACTCGGTCTTCCGCCACCCTCGGCTCGCGGGGTCGAACGGGCGGCGCGCCATCCCAACGATCCGCTTCACGCGGCGGGAGCGCTCGAGCGCGGACACCAGGGCGATCCCGAGATCGCCCGTGGGCCCTGTGACCGCGACGGTAAGTCCGTCCTGGGGCACGAGGGTCTTATACCGGGTGAGGCGCCCCTGGGGCGGGCCCTCAGTGGATCGTGACCTTCTCGCAGCGCTTAAGGACGTCCACCGTGTCGGCCACGACCGCGTCCGTGCCGGGCCCGCACCTCACCACGTCGCGCTGGCCGTCGTCCACGTCGATCGTGTCGTTGCCGGCGCCGGTCGAGATCACGTCGCGGCCGCTCCCGCCGATCACGCGGTCGTTGCCGCTCCCCAGCGTCACGCGGTCTTCCCCGGGGCCTGCGTCGACCATGAACGAGCGAGGTCGGCGGGACCCCCCTCGGCGAAGATCTGGTCTTCGCCGGAGCCCCCGCTCGCGTAGTCCCAGCCGCGCGGAGCCGGTCCGCCGGTGTAGATCCGGTCGTCGCCGGGGCCGCCGTAGAGCCGATCGGATCCAGGTTGCCCGAGCAGCACGTCGTTGCCCGCCTCGCCGAGCACCTCGTCGTCGTCCGGGCCGGCGTAGGCCGCGTCGTTGCCGTCGCCCAGCTGGATCCGGTCGTTGCCGCTGCCGCCGATCGCCAGGTCGTTGCCCGGCCCCGCATCGATCCAGTCGTCGCCGGGCCCACCCTCCAGGTAGTCGTTTCCGCCCAGCCCGTTCAGGTGGTCGTTGCCGTCCTCGCCCCACAGGCCGTCCGGGCGGGGCGTTCCAGTCAGCGTGTCCGGGAGTGGCCCGCCCTCGAAGTTCCTCGCGACCGCGAGTGCCCCCCCGATTGCCACGACGGCGCCCACGGCGACGCCGAGTATGAGCACGTTCCCTCGCATGCCTCGGCCAAAAAACAGCAGTCGCGCACTGGTTGCGTTCAGCCTCACCCGTCGTCGTACCCGGGATCACCGGGCAGCAGCACACGAGGACCGTCGGCGCGAACGACGACGCGCGGCTCGATCGGCTCCACGCGACGGCCGCGCGCGGCCTCAACCGCCTGGTCCACCGACCCGAGCCCGGCCAGCTCTTCGAGGTGCTTGATCGTCGGAAAGACGAGCATCAGCTCGCCCCGCGCTCGCGCGTCGAGCGCCTCGGCGGGGCCGATCCAGCGCGCGTCCACGCACTCCGCCCCGTCGACCCTGGGCTCCGCGTCGGGCGGCGACGCGGCGACGAAGAAGACCGTGTCGAAGCGGGTCGTGACCTCCGCCGGTGTGATCCACCGCGAGAACGGCGTGAGCTCGCCGGGGCCCGCCAGCCGGATCCCCGCTTCCTCCTCGAGCTCCCTGAGCGCCGCCTCCGCGTGGCCCGCGTCCCCTGCCTGGAGCGCCCCTCCCGGAAAGACCCACGCCCCTCCCATGAAGCGGGAGTCGGGATTGCGCTCAACCAGCAGGACCTCGAGCCCGGCGTCGCCGTCGCGCAGCAGGATGGCGGTGGCCGCCTGGCGCGGAGTGGTTGTCGCGCCCGGGTTCAGCTCCTCGTCCGGAGCGGGCTGATCGACATCCACGAAGGGCCACCCTATACGCTGTCCCGGCGATGGAAGCGGGGACTCAGCAGCGGCAGGCACAGCTCTGGGTGTGCGAGTCGTGCGGGTTCATCTACGACCCCGAGGAGGGCGATCCGGACGGCGGCGTGCCGCCCGGAACGGCGTTCGAGGACATCCCCGACGACTGGATGTGCCCGGTGTGCGGGGCGCGCAAGCGCGACTTCTCCCCGTACGAATAGCTAGGCGCCTATCTAGGCGGCGAGCGGCTCTTCCGCGGTCCCGTAGCTCGCCGCGGCCGCCTCGATTGAGTCCGCCACTATCCCCACCAACTGTCGTAGCTCAGCCGTCTCGATCGCCAGCGGCGGCATGAGCACGACGACGTCGCCGAGCGGGCGGATCACCGCTCCGCGGCGGCGCGCCTCGAGCGTGACCTGGTGGCCCATGCGGGCCTCCAGCGGGAAGCCCTGAAGCTCGATCCCGACCATGAACCCGCGCTGGCGGACCTCGGCGACCGCCGGCAGCGCCGCGATCGGCTCGAGCAGCTCCGCAAGCAGGCCGATCTTCGGCTCGAGCCGCTCCAGGGTGCTCTCCTGCTCGAACAAGCGGAGGTTGGCGAGCGCGGCGGCGCAGGCCAGCGGGTTCCCCGTGTACGTGTGCCCGTGGAAGAAAGTGCGGAACTCCTCGTGCTCCCCCAGGAATCCCTCGTAGACACGCTCGGTGGTGAGGGTCGCGGCCAGCGGCAGGTAACCGCCGGTGATCCCCTTGGCCAGGCACATCAGGTCGGGTGAGACCTGCTCGTGCTCGCACGCGAACATGCGGCCGGTGCGGCCGAACCCGGTCGCCACCTCGTCGCAGATGAGCAGCGTGCCATGGCGGTCGCAGAGCTCGCGGACCGCCCGCAGGTAGCCCGGCGGGTGGACCAGCATGCCCGCCGCGCCCTGAACGAGCGGCTCGACGATGACCGCGGCGACCTCGTTCCCGTGCTCGGCAAGCACTCGCTCCATGTCGGCGGTGTCGCCCGGCTCGGCCTTCGGCGACTCGAACAGCAGCGGGCGGTAGGCGGCGTGGAACAGGTCGATGCCGCCAACCGAGACCGAGCCGATCGTGTCGCCGTGGTATGCCTCGCGCAGCGACACGAAGCGGGTGCGCCGGGCATGTTTGCCTCCCTGCTGCTGCCAGTACTGGAAGGCGATCTTCAGCGCGATCTCGACAGCCG
>VAWV01000154.1 GCA_005883295.1 Actinomycetota bacterium | reverse complement strand
CTCCGCCGCGTGAAGACCGGCGGCGTGGCGGAGGCCGCCCGCAACGACGCCGGCGGGCGCTTCAAGGCGGGCGACGCGCTGGGCTACGTGGGCGCGGACCTCGTCGCGTGGGGCGAGACCGAGCCCACGCTGAAGGCGGTGCTCGCCGGGGTCGCGGACGGCTGCGAGGTGGTGACCTGCATCGCCGGAGAGGGTGCACCCACCGGGCGCGACGCCGTGGCCGCGCTGATGCCAGCCGGCGTCGACCTCGATTACCACGAGGGCGGCCAGCCGGCCTGGTGGTGGCTGCTCTGCGCGGAATAGCGCCGGAGCGCCCGGCATCATTGCTCGGGAATGACCGCCGCCCACGTGCCGCTTCGCTTCGCGAGCGCTGAGCCGCTCGACGCCGGAACCCTCCGGGGCGCGCCGGTGCGCTCGTATCCGCGCCCGTCGCTGCTCGCCGAGCCGCTCGAGGTCGCGCACCGGCGCACGGCCGCCGCGCTCGCCAGCCTTGGCATCGAGACGCCGGGCGACCTGCTGGAGCACCTGCCGTTCCGCCACGAAGACCGCCGCGACGCCCGCCCGATCGTCTCGCTCGTGCCCGGCGAGGCGGCCACCGTCATCGGCGACGTGCGCAGGATCGGCACCCGCCGTGCCCGGCGCGGACGGCCGGTCGTGGAGGCCACGGTCGCCGACGATTCCGGCGTGGTCAAGGCTGTCTGGTTCAACCAGCCCTGGCTCGCGGACCGGCTAACGCCGGGGACCCGGCTCGTGCTGCACGGCAAGCGGACCGACCGCAACCGCTTCTGGGTGTCGAGCCACGAGGTCGCGGCCGGCGTCACCGCGGACGATGTCCGCGCCGAGGGCATGACGCCCGTGTACCCGGCCACGGAGGGGATCACCTCCGACCGGCTGCGCCAGCTGGTCAAGCGGCTGCGGGGCCAGGAGGGGGAGACGGTGGAGAGCCTGCCCGGCCGGATGCGGGCGGCCGAGCGGCTTCCGGACCGCGCTGCCGCGCTCGCCGCCGTCCACTTCCCCGAGGACGAGGTGGAGACCGAGACGGCGCGGCGGCGGCTCGCCTTCGAGGAGCTGCTGGTCTTGAAGCTCGCGCTGCTCGCTCGCAAGCGCGCGCGGCACGAGGGTCGCTCGGCCGCGGTCCTCGAGCCGCTGGGCGAACTGGTCGGTCCCTGGCTCGCCTCGCTCCCGTTCACGCTCACATCCGACCAGCGCGCGGCGATCGAGGCGATCGACCGCGATCTCGCGGCGGGCCGGCCGATGCAGCGGCTGCTGATGGGCGAGGTCGGCTCGGGCAAGACAGTCGTCGCGCTGCACACGATGCTGCGCGCGGCCGAGAACGGCCGCCAGGGGGCGCTGATGGCCCCCACCGAGACGCTGGCCGAGCAGCACCTCGCCACGCTCGACCGGCTGCTCGGCGGCCACCTGCCGCTCGCGCTCCTGACCGGGTCTACCCCGGCCGCGCGCCGGCGGGAGATCGCGGCCAGGCTGGAGAGCGGCGAGCTGCGAATGGTCGTCGGCACGCACGCCCTGATCGAGGAGGGAGTCGAGTTCCGCGACCTGGCGGTGGCGGTGGTCGACGAGCAGCACAGGTTCGGTGTCCGTCAGCGCGCGGCGCTCGAGGCCAAGGCGCCTTCCGGCCAGTCGCCGCACGTTCTGCACCTCACGGCCACGCCGATACCGCGCACGCTTCAGCTCACCCTGTACGGCGACCTGGACGCGACGGCCCTGCGCGAGCTGCCCGCGGGACGCAAGCCTGTCGAGACCTACGTGGTGTCGGGCACCCGCGCGCGGGGCAGGGCCTACGAGCGCGCGCGCGAGGAGATCCGGGCCGGCCGCCAGGTGTTCGTGGTGTGCCCGCTGGTCGAGGAGTCGGAGGCGCTCCAGGCGGCGGCCGCCACCGCTGAGGCCGAGCGCCTGTCGCGAACCGAGTTTCGCGATCACAGGGTGGAGCTGATCCACGGGCAGATGCCCTCGAAGCAGAAGGGCGAGGCAATGCGCGCGTTCGCCGCCGGCGAGGCCGACGTGCTCGTGGCCACGAGCGTGATCGAGGTCGGCATCGACGTCCCTAACGCCGCGGTCATGGCGATCGAGGCGGCCGAGCGATACGGGATCTCCCAGCTGCACCAGCTGCGCGGACGAATCGGCCGCGGTGAGCATCCGGGGCTGTGCATCCTGTTCGGCGACTCCGGGCAGGCGCGCCTCTCGGCAGTGGCCGATGAGCGCGACGGGTTCCGCCTCGCCGAGGTCGATCTCGCGCTGCGCAAGGGCGGCGAGGTGCTCGGCACGCGGCAGCACGGCTACGAGGAGTTCCGGGTGGCCCGCCTGCCCGAGGACTCCGAGCTGCTCGAGCGCGCGCAGGTGGTGGCGCTGCGCACCCTCGAGGCTGACCCGGCGCTCGACTCGCCCGAGAACTCGCTGCTGCGCGACGAGGTGGTCTCCCGCTTCGGCGACGCGCGGGCCCCGATTCCGGCGTAGCCGAAGTCGATGCGGGTCATCGCCGGCAGGTACAAGGGACAGAGGCTCAAGGCGCCCCCCGGTGTCCGCACCCGGCCCACCGCCGACCGCGTGCGCGAGGCGCTGTTCTCGATCCTCGGGAACATGGAGGACCTGCGCGTGGCCGACCTGTTCGCGGGGTCGGGGGCGCTCGGCATCGAGGCGCTGTCCCGCGGAGCCGAGCACGTCACCTTCGTGGAGAAGGACCACGGCGCGGTGGGCATCCTCAAGTTCAACCTCGCGGCGCTCGGGATCGTGGAGGACGTCGAGGTGTTCGAATGGGACTCGCTGAGCTGGTTGCGCACCGTGAACGGCCAGCTCGCATTCGACCTCGTGCTGGTCGACCCCCCATATAGTTCCGCCCCCCGTCTGGGGGCCCCACTTACGGAGCTCCTGCCGGGGGTACTCACGCCGCACGCAACGATCGTGACCGAATCCGACAAGCGCGACCCGCTCGTGCTCGACCTACCGCTCGACGACGAGCGCGAATACGGCGACACCAGAATCGCCTTCCACTATGTCCCCTGACCACAAGGGGGCCGCGATCTGCCCGGGTACCTACGACCCGGTCACGCTCGGCCACGTGGACATCATCCGCCGCGCCGCGGTTGTGTTCGACACCGTTGTCGTCGGCGTGGTGAACCAGCCCGTGCGCAAGCAGAAGACCGTCTTCAGCGCCGAGGAACGGGTCGCGTTCATCCAGGCCGAGGTCGCAGAAATGGGCAATGTGCAGGTAAAAGCCTTTGATACCCTGCTCGTCGATTTCGCGCGCGAGCACGGGGCAGCGGCGATCGTCAAGGGACTGCGCGCGATCTCGGACTTCGAATACGAGTTCGAGATGAATCAGCTCAACCGGAAGATGGCGCCTGACATCGAGAGCATCTACATGTTCTCCTCGCCGCAGTTCACGTTCCTCAGCTCGAGCGGAGCCAAGGAGCTTGCGATGTTCGGTGGCGACCTGTCAGGCTTGGTGCCTGAACGCGTGATCCCACGGCTGGAGGAAGCGCTCCGGCGCTGACGAACAGAGGGGTGCTATGGACGTACTCGTCCTGATCGACAAGCTCGACGACCAGATTCACAACGCCAAGCCGGTGCCCCTCACCGACCAGGTGCGCGTCGACAAGGAGGAGGTCTACGACATCCTCGACCAGATGCGCGCGACGATTCCCGAGGAGATCAAGCAGGCGCGCTGGATCGTCAAGGAGCGGCAGGAGATGCTGGCCGAGGCCAAGCGCGAGGCGGAGCGGATCCTCAAGGAGGCGCGCGACGAGCAGGCCCGGTTGATCTCGCAGGAGGAGGTCGTCAAGCAGGCCGAGCGGCAGGCGGAGGACATCGTCGAGGAGGCGCGGATGCGCGAGCGCGAGATCCGGCTCGGCGCGGAGGACTACGCGGACGACATCCTGAACACTCTTGAGGTGAACCTTCAGAAGTTCACCGCCGCCGTTCAGCGCGGGCGCGACCGGCTGGCGGGCCGCGAAGAAGCCGAAGTCGGGTAGCCCCTCCGGCCGGGCGGCTTGACGCGGCGCCCCTCGCCGGGGAAGATCGTCCCCACGTTGGACTCGAGGTCGGTTGCAAGGCTCGCGGGGTTTGTGGCTGTTGCCGCCGCCGTCCTCTGCACCCCGGGCGGCGCGTCGGCGGCGACGTTCTGCGTGTACTCGCCGCCCGGCTGTGTGGGCACCAGCAAGCCCAGCGTCAGTCAGGCGGTGACTGATGCGGCGTCCAGTGCCGGTCGCGATCGCATCGTCGTCGGCGCGGGAGCGGTGAACGACAGCTTCAACGACGCGGCTGGCAACCCAGTGGACATCGTGGGGCAGGGAGCGGGCGTGGGCGGAACGGAGCTCGACCTGCCCGCGGGGACCTTCGGCGCGACGCTCGCGGAGCCGACGTCGACCGTTCAGAGCATGGCGTTGAAGCAAACGAACCTCGGCTCGAATGCGCTGGACTTGAGCGGGACGGCCGACCATGTGCAGGTCACCGGACCCACCGGCGACACGATCGCCGTGAAGCTGGAGACCTCGAGCACCTTTCGAAATGGGACGATCACCAACGTCGGAGGGCAGGCGGTGGAGCTCCTTCCGGGCTCCCAGAACGTCACGATCGCTGACACTTCCCTCTCTGGGTACTACGCCATCTTCAACGAGGGCCAGCTGACCGGCCGCCGGCTGCGCATCTCGACCACGAACTACGGTCTGGAGGAGCAGGTCGGGTCGAGCGATCTCCAGGACGTGCTCATCACTCTCACCGGCGCCACGGCACGGGGACTGAGCGTCGAGCCTGGTGGCGGATCCCCATCCGTGTCAGCCTCGCACCTGACCATCGTGGGCACAGGCAGTGCGAGCCAGACCGCGGTAGCCGTGAACTCGGGAGGTGGCTTCACGTCGACCATCGACCTGAGCAACTCGATCATCCGGAACGTCGGGACGGCGCTTCAGCGCCACGGGAACGGGACCGACAACGCGGACCTGACCGTGTCGTACAGCGACTACGACTTCACGAAGGTCTCGAGCACCGGCCCCGGCACCCTGACCGCCGCGCACAACCTCAACAACGTCGACCCCCAGTTCGTGAACGCGGGCGCGGGCGACTACCGGCTGAGTACGGGTTCACCGCTGATCGACGCGGGCACGCCCGGAGCGCTCTCTTCCACCGACTCGGCCACCGACCTGAACGGCGCTCCGCGCCGGCTCGATGGGAACGGCGACTGCGTCGCCGTGGTGGACATCGGCGCCTTCGAGTTCCAGCCGCCGCCGCGGGCGCCCATCGCGCGGGCCCAGGCGCCCGCCCGGTCGGAGATCTTCGACCCGGTCACGTTCAACGCGTCGCGGTCCTGCGATCCCGACGTGGGCGACACGCTCACCTACCAGTGGAGCTTCGACGACGGCGGGACGGCGACCGGGCGGATCGTAAGGCACGCGTTCAAGACGAAGGGCGTCCACACAGGGACCGTCACCGTGCGCGACCAGACGAACCGGTCGAACACGGCGCACGCGACGGTCACCGTCACCGACACGAAGCCGACCCTGAGCGCGCTCACGATCAAGCCGAACCGCATCACGCCGGAGCGCGCCGCCGCGGTCCTCGGCGCCACCGTCGGTTACCGGCTCTCGGAGCCGGCGTCGGTCCGGTTCCGGGTCCAGAAGCCGACGTCCGGGCGCAGGGTGGGGGGCAGGTGCGTCAAGCCGAGCTCGGCGACGGCCGGGGCCAAGCGGTGCACGCGCTGGAAGACGCTCCACCACTTCTTCGACCACTTCGGCGCGGCGGGCCGGAACAGCTTCCACTTCAACGGCCGCCTCGGCGGGGTGAAGCTGAAGCCCGGTCTCTACCGGCTCGTGGCGGTCCCGACCGACCTATCCGGCAGGCGCGGGAACAAGGCTCTGCGGACGTTCAGGATCAAGCCGTAGGACGCTCGGCCGCTTCCTGACGGCCGCCACGATCCGCTAGAACGCGGCGATGGTCGCGATCGCCCTTGCCGTCGCCGCGTCCCTCACCTGGGGCGCCGCCGATTTCGGCGGGGGGCTGCTGGCGCGGCGCTTTCCCGCGGTCGGCGTCTCGGCCGTCTCGCAGGCGGCGGGCTTCGTGGTGCTGCTCGCGGCGGTCGCCGTGAGCGGCGGCGGCATCCGCGGACACGGGTTTGCGCTCGGGCTGGCGGCGGGCGTCGGCGGCGGGCTCGGGCTCGCCGCCTTCTACCGGGCGCTCGCCATCGGCACGGTGAGCGTCGTCGCTCCGATCGCGGCGTGCGGCGCGGTCGTGCCCCTGGCGCTCGCGCTCGCGTCCGGTGACGACCCCAGCGGGCTCGCTCTCATCGGCGCGGTCGTCGCGCTCTCGGGGGCGATCCTCGCTTCAGTCGAGGAGCGCACCGCCGAAGAGCGGGAAAGGCGTGACGCCGTCGCGCTCGCCGCGGGCGCCGCGCTGCTTCTCGGGCTGTTCGTCTACTTCCTCGGGCGGGGCAGCCAGCACGGCGGAGTGCTCTCGGCGCTGGTGGGCGCTCGGACCGCGTCGCTCGCTCTCCTGGTCGTCTGGGCGCTCGTGACGCGCACGTCGCTGCGATTCGGGCGGGCCACCGGGGCTGTGGCGGCGGTCGGGCTCATGGACGTGGCCGCCAACGCCCTGTTCGCGCTCGCGAGCCGCGAAGGACTGCTCGCGATCGTGTCGGTGGGCGGCTCGCTGTACCCGGTGCCGACGGTCGTGCTCGCCCATGTGGTGCTCGGCGAGCGCATCAGCGGTGTGCAGCGATTCGGCATCGCGCTGGCGCTCGCGGGTGTCGTGGCGGTCGCCGCGAGCCCCTGAGAGTCGATTTGTACGGCCATAGCGCGTACAAATCGACTCTCGATCCCGGCGGGGCCCCGGCGCTACCCTCGATCGGGTGGCGGGCAAGACGGACATCTTCGACCTGGGCCGGCTCCAACTGTCCTCCGGACAGGCCCGGCGGGTGGACCTCGTGGTTGAGCTCGAGGGGCTCGAGTTCGGCGGTCAGCGCTACGTGCCCCAGACCCGCATGACGGAGTCCGTGCTCGACGCGTCGCGGACCACCTCGGGCTACTCGCTCCGGCTGCGCTTCCAGGCGCGACTCCAAGGGCCGTGCATGCGCTGCCTCGAGTACGCGGACACGCCGATCTCGATAGACGCGCGCGAAATCGACCAGCCGGGCGGCGGGGAGGACATGCGGTCGCCCTATGTCGGCGGCGACGAGCTGGACGTCCGGTCCTGGGCGCGCGACGCGCTCGTGCTGGCGCTCCCGGCGCAGATCGTGTGCCGCGAGGACTGTCGCGGACTCTGCGCGATCTGCGGCGAGAACCTGAACGAGGCGGGTCCCGACCACGTGCACGAGCGCGCGCCGGACCCGCGCTTCGCAAAGCTCAGCGAGCTCCGGTTGGAGTAGCGGTCCGGGACGTCATCGGTCCTGACGCGGTCGGAACAGCCCCCGGCTAGCTCGGCGCCGAGCGCACGAAGTCGTACAGGGCGATCCGCGAGAAGCCTGGGAACACCCGCCGCCGCAGCTCGCGGTAGCCGGGCGGCACGGGCGGTGGCGGCGGGTCGCCGACGGCGACCCCGGGCGGCTCCTCGACCACGTGCACGAGGGCTCCGCGCATCGCCCTGTCGTACGACTTGACGTCGCCGCGCGCCACCTCGACCGCCCGGCGCGGGTCCGCCATCTGGATGGTGAGACTGTCGAGCAGGGGATGGCGGCCGAACTGGTCGCGGACCGGGAACAGGTTGAGGACGACGACGCGTCCAGGCACGCGGTCGAGTGCCTGTGCGACCTCGTCGAACTGAGGTCTGCGGTTTGACGGCTGGTCGATCCGCACTGCGGTGACGAGGAGCGCTGCCACCAAGGCGACCGCCGCGACCGCCCGCATCCGCCCCGCCGCGACGACTGCGCCGGCGGCGAGGGCGGCAAACGGGAGCGAGGCGTACAGGTTCCGCGAGGCGAAGACGCTCGTCGCGATCAGGCTGTAGGCCGCCGCACCGGCCGGCGCCGCCAGCGCGAGCAGGCCGATCAGCGCCCATCCGGACGACACTCGCGGCGCCCGCCGCGCGAGCGCGAGCCCGGCGGCGGTCGCGACGGCGGCGACCGCCAGGAGCGCGAACCCCAGGGTGCCTGGCAGCGTCCGGAGGGGTACGAAGGGGTGGCCGATGGCGAGGTGGGCGAGCGCCTTCGCGGCCCAGTCCGCGCCGAACGGAAACAAGACCTGGAAGCCGGCGAGCGTGGGGCTCGGGGCGAAGAGGAGCCACGGCGCGAAGACCGCCGCGCTCGAGGCCGCCGCCGCGACCCCGACCCGCCACTGGCGCGGACGGGCCGCGAGCAGCCAGCACGCCTGCGCCGCGATCACGGCGCCGGCTGTGTAGTGCGTGTACAGGGCGGCGGCGTTCGCGGCGGCGAACGCGCCCCACCAGCGCCACGTGCCCGACCCAACCGCGCGCACCAGCGCGTACGTCGACAGCACCAGCAAGAACGCCATGAGGCTGTAGGCCCGGGCCTCCGAGCCGTAGTAGACCGCAAACGGGGAGACGGCGAACACGGTGGCCCCCAGGAGGCCGGCCGCGCGGCCGCCCAGCCGCCTTCCGATCCCGCACAGCAGCGGTACCGTCGCAGCGGCGGCCACAATCGAAACGGCGCGCAGGGCGAGC
>VAWV01000153.1 GCA_005883295.1 Actinomycetota bacterium | reverse complement strand
CTCTCGGCCATTATGAGGATCGCTCCGCGGCTCTTCCCATCGGCGCGCAGCGGTTGCACCCGGACTGAGCACTCGAAGGTCCGGCCGCGCCGGTTGACGGCCTCGAGAACCAGGTCGGTTCCGGCGCCCCCGTCTCCCAGGGCCGCGCGCATCGCATCCCGCAGCTGCCCGACGGGCAAGCCGATGTCCAGCGACAGGAAGTGCACCCCCGCCACCTCGTCCTCCCGGAGTCCCCACATCTCCGAGGCCGCCGGATTCCACAGCTGCACCTGCTGAGCGTCGTCGATCACCACCACGGCGAGCTCCAGGTTGCCGAGGATGCCCTCGAGGAAGATGTTCAGCCGGTCCAGCTCGAGGGCCCGCATACGCTGCTCGTCGTTCATGGTCTCGAGCTCATCGTTCGTCGATTGGAGCTCCTCGTTCATGGTCTCGAGCTCCTCGTTGGTCGACTGGAGCTCCTCGTTGGTCGTCTCGAGCTCCTCGTTGGTCGTCTCGAGCTCCTCGTTGGTCGACTGGAGCTCCTCGTTCGTCGTCTCGAGCTCCTCGACCGTCGATTGGAGCTCCTCGTACGCGGTCTCGAGCTGGCGCCGCGACTCCCGGTGGTCGGCGTCGAGCCGCACGAACGCGGTCACGTCTTCGAACCCGATGCTCGTCCCCAGCACCGCCTCGCCTCCCCCGAGAATCGGCACGACCGTGACCTGGAGGACACGCGGGGGCTGGCCCGGTCGCACCCAGTCGACTCGGCCGAGGTCGACCGGCTGGCCGTCCTGAGACGCCTGCTGGATCCCCGTCCTCAGCTCGACGGGCTGGTACGAGACCTCGAGGTCCTGCACCGGGCGTCCCATGTCCGCGGGTCCCAGCTCGAACAGCTTGCGCGCCGCCTGGTTGGCGCTGACGACGAAGCCCTCCGCGTCGACCGCGATCTGCGCCACGGGCGACACGTCCGCTGCACCTTCGCGCAGCTGCGCGTAGCGGCCCGACACGTCGGCGGTCAGGTCGAGCAGGCGGTGGGGCTGTCCGGCGAACGTCATCCGCTCCCGGAGCACCGTCCGCGGGACCTTCCGGAATACCCGCCACTTCATGTCGTGCGGAGCGAAGAGGTCGGAATGCGTGATGAGCATCTCCGACTTTCCGAGGAAGAGGTAACCCGTGTCCTTCAGCGAGAAGTTGAACTGGGTGAGCACTCGTGCCTGCGTCTCGGCCGTGAAGTACATGAGTGTGTTGCGTGAGATGAGCAGGTCCACACGCGAGATCGGCGCGTCCTGGACGAGGTCGTTGCGACCGAAGATCACCGACCGGCGGAGGTCGGGCCTGAACACGAGTCCGCCCGCATTCGGCTCGAAGTACTTCTCGACGATCTCCATCGGGAGGTCCTTCACGGCGGCGACCGGGTACATCGCCTGCCGTGCGGCGGCGAGCGCCTCGTCGTCGATGTCTGTCGCGTAGATCTTCACGCGCCGGCGGAAGTCGGCCCCGCCGAGGGCGCCGGCGAGCAGAATCGCGGCGCTGTAGGCCTCCTCACCGGATGCGCACCCGGCCGACCAGACCCGGATCGTCTCCGACTCTGGAATGTCGGCGAGCATCCTGGGGATCACGTCGCTCGCCACGTAGTCCCACGCCTCCCGATCCCGGAAGAACGCGGTGACGTTGATCAGGATCGTGTTGAAAAGCTCGGTGAACTCACCCGGGTTCGCCTCGAGATAGTCCTGGTAATCGACGTAGCCGTCGCAGCCGACCGCCTTGACGCGCTTGCTGATCCTGCGCTCGAGGCTCGCGGTCTTGTACCCGGTGAAATCGAAGCCGCGCGCGGTGCGCAGGTACTCGAGCAGGCTGGCCAGCTCAGGCGACGCCTGGCTCTTTCGGTTACCTGCGGTCATCACTCAGCTGCCTGCGCGGCGGGCTCGGGTGGCGACTCCGCCCCCGGCTCCCTGCCGAGCCGGGCGATCACCTCGCGCAGGACGTCAGCGTGCCCGGAGACCGCATCGGCCTTGCGCTCGAGCGCCTCCCAGCCGCCGCGCTTTGCCGCTTGCGAGCGGCGCGCCAGGCGCTTCAGGAGCTCGGCGCGCTCCTCGAGGCTGCGGAGCGCGCTCCACAGGGCGGCTTCCACCGACTGGCCCTGCGCCGTGTCGAGGCTCTCGCGGGTGAAGGCGTGCCCCACGTGGCACTTGAACCGAAGCACGCCGCCCTCCTCGTGCTCCCAGAGCGTGCCGCCGCACTCAGGGCACGTGATGGGCGACAGGATGCCCGCCCGCGGGTCTCCGTCACTGCGGTCCTCGTGCTCCGCCGGATCGTTGGTAGGCGGGATAGGTTCGATCTGCGCGTCGAGCAGCTCGCACAGGAGCGCCGGCATCTCCGCGATCGGAACGGAGTGATCCGCCACGTCGTGTGCGATGGCGCTCTGGGGCATCGCCGGATAGAGCGCATCGGACGGAGCCTGGACGATCGTCACACCTCCGTGGCTCTTGACGAAGCGGAGCCCAGCGGTCCCGTCGTCGAGCGCCCCGGACAGGACGACGGCGATCACGCGCGAGCCGTAGGCGCGGGCGGCGCTGCGGAACAGGGGGTCGACCGCCGGACGGTGCCCGTTCTCGCGGGGTCCGCGGGAGAGGGCGACGGTGCCGTCAAGCACGAGCAGGTGATGGTCCGGGGGCGCGACGTACACACGGCCGCGCTCGACTGGGTCGCCATCGACCGCTGGAGTGGCCGGGAGCACGCCGGCGCGGTCCAGGATCTCCGGGAGCACGCTGGTTCCCGTGGGGAGGACGTGAAGCACCACGAAGAGGGCCGCCGGAAGCTCGGGGGGAAGTCCCCGCATCAGCTTCCCCAGCGCCTCGACGCCACCCGCGGATGCGCCCACCACCACGATGTCGCGCTGGATCTTCCGGCGCTCGGGCTCGCGAGCCTCCATGAGGGTGGAAGCGAATCCGGGGGCGCGCTCGCCTGGAGCTGGAGGACTCACGACGCCGCCCGCTCCGTCAGATCGTGCGGCATGCACCCATCATCGCGCATCGGGGGCGCGTTGACCACGGCCTGGCTGCGAATCGCCCGGCGGCCTCAGGCCGAGCGCGCGCCAGGTACGCGAGCGAACGGCGCCTAGGTCGGAGGGCGGCCGTCGCGACTCTGCACGACCGAGCCGGAACGGACGTGCATCTCCACCTCGCCGTCCAGTGACTGATCGACTCGACCGTCACCGGACAAGCGGTCGACCTCGCGCGGCTCGAGGACGAAGACCTCGGCGCTCAGCTGGGCGTGCTCATCGATGGAGCTCAGCCAGCCGAGGACCGGGCGGCCGGTGACGGACTCGATCGTCGAGGTGAAGCGGTCCCGCGCGATCGCCTGGAGCTCCTGACGCTGGTGACGGACGACGTCGCCCTTTCCACCCGCCAGGAGAGTCAGCTCCGCGCGCGTGAACCCACCAGCCAGCACGCACACCAGGAGGTCGCCGACCATGTGCGACCGAGCCCTGGTGGGTCCCTTCCCGTAGAGGTCCTTGTGGAGCCTGACCACCGAGCGCGAGACCTCGGCGAGCATCTCGCCGTGTGCCCCGTCGTGGCCTTCCCGTTCTGGGATAGCGCTTGCGATATCGGACACGGCGCATAAGATATCGTTTCCGACGTCGCTATGCCAATGCATCAGACAACAGTCCGCTTCGCCTCTGACGTATGGGCGACCCTCGAGGAGGAGGCGGCCCGCATCGGTGTGAGCGTCGCGCAGTACATCCGTGAGGCGGCCGTGGCGCGGCTCTCCTACGGACTCGGCCGCCGCGAGGATCGCGGGCTCGAAGATGCGATCCGCGGAGCTGGCTCCACTGCGTCGTATGCGGAGTGGGGTCACAGCGAGCCCAGCGCGCATACGCGTCAGGAGGTCGCGCTGGAGCATTCGCACGACGCCCTCTCGAGCTCGGAGGCGCTCTGGGCCCAGGGCAAGCTCGCGCGCGAGCGCGCGAGCGAGCTGCGGGAGCAACTGGCCGCTCAGCGGCGCGACCGGCTGGCCGGCGAGCACGGCGAGAAGCCAGCACGCACGTCGAGCGGCGGGTGACGTGCGCCCGACACGGTCCTGCGGAGAGTGACCAGTGGACGCCGCGCATGTAGACCGCATTCGGATCCTCGAGGCCGATCCCGACCTTGCCGCCGCACTCGACGAGGGCGACCGGATCGAGGCGAGCCACGCAGCGCTGGCCCCTGTGCTGCGTGTCGAGTGCGGTAGGTGGCGTCCGCCGGAGCACGTGGAGCCGGGGCACATGGGGTTCCTCGTGCTCGGCGGGCTGCTCACCCGCACGGTCGCCGTCGGGGGCCCCGGAAGCATCCAGCTCCTCGCGGCCGGCGACGTGCTCCGCCCATGGGTGACGCTGGGCGAGGACGCGCCGATGGACCTGAACGCGGAGTGGGCGGTGCTCCAAACGGCCACCCTCGCCAGCCTCGATGCCGCCTTCGGACGGCGGGTGGCCCGCTGGCCCACCATCGCGTCGGCCATCATGGACAGGCTCGTGACGCAAACCCGCTGGCTCGCGCTCGATCTCGCCGTAGCGCACATCCGGCGCGTGGACGACCGCCTCATGCTCGTCTTCTGGCAGTTCGCGCGGCGCTTCGGAAGGGTCACGCCGGAGGGCGTGCTCATCCCGCTCAACCTCCAGCACCAGCTGCTCGCCACCCTGATCGGAGCGCAGCGGCCGTCCGTCACCACCCGCCTCGGGGCACTGCGCGATCAGGGCCTGATCGCACGCCGCCCGGATGGCACCTGGCTGATGCCGAACGGCAACGGCATGGCCGTGCTCGACACGCTGGACGGCGAGCTCCCGGCCCCGTTGCTCGCCGTGCTCGTCCGCCCGATCGGGCCGGACGACAAGGCGCTTGTGGCCGACGCCTTCCATCGCATGAGCGACGAGGCGCGCCGGCGGCGCTTCCTCACGCCGGCGACGGAGCTCACCGCCGAGGACCTCGACTACCTGACGGAGGTCGACCACCGCCGCCACGAGGCGTTGGTGGCGATCGATCCCGCCGACGGACGCCTGGTCGGCACTGCGCGCTATGTGCAGGTTCCCGGCGAGCGGGACACAGCCGAGGTCGCGGTCGAGGTGGTGGACGATTGGCAGCGCCGGGGCGTGGCCACAGCGCTGCTCCGGGCGCTCAGCGAACGCGCGCGTCGAAACGACGTGGAGACGTTCCGAGCCTACGTGTCCTCGGACAACGCGGTGGTCCTGGACGCGATCGAGCGAGCCGGCGCCATCCGCACCGGTCGCGAAGGCTCCGAGCTCGAGTTCAACGTCCCGGTCCCACGCGACGGGCTCGGCGATCGCCTGCGGGCCGCGCTGCGGGCGGCGGCCTCTGGTCAGCTGCTGCTGGCCGAGCGGGTGGCCCGGCGGCTTGGGATCTGGCCGCGCGACTGAGTCAGGGCCTGTCCCGGTAGGGGGAGGCCCTCAGTCGCCCTGTGATTCGGGCGCGACCTGCACGTGGGTCCTGGCGACGACCATCCCCGCCACCGTGAGCGTGGCGGTCTTCCGGCCACGGTGCTCGAAGCCGACCACGAGCGTCGCGTAGCCGTGGCGGCCGGTGCGCGCGCTGGTCCCGCCGAAGGTCACCAGCGCACCGCGGAGCCCGGCCCCACCATGCGTCGCGTGGAAGCGGAAGCTGCGCGAATCGCCGACCGTGGTCTTGCGCGGCCGCACCGTCAACCTGTACCTCCGTCCCGCGGCCTTGCGGCCCGGCACGAAGACCGGCGCACCCGGCTCGCCCGCCCACACGTCGAAGATCACGAAATGGCTCGGGTCGCCGGAGAAGAACGCGTCGTTGGTGACGATCATGCGCCTGCCGTCGAACTGCACGCTCGAGGGCTCGTCGAAGGGCACGGGCGATCCGTTGTTGCCGGACATGTCGGTCGGGAAGCGCGCGAGCTCCGTGCCGGTGGGCGAGATCACCACCAGCTGGTTCACGTTCGGGCCGACCAGCGCCATGTACACGTTTCCCGACCGCGCGAGCGCGAAGCCGTCGGGCCCCTCGGTGGGGCCGCTCTCCCACAGCTTCGTGAGGGTGCCCGGGCGGCCGTTCGGGAGGATCGGCAACTTGTAGAGCTCGCCCGTGGTCGAATCCGGCGGCGGCGAGGTGGCGCCGCCCGCGCTGGTGTCGAGCATCAGCGTGCGGTGGTCGGGCATCAGGATGATCCCCGCGGGGCCGAACAGCGAGCCGTCGAGGCGCGGATCGGTGAACCACACGTGGGCCCGGCCGCCGCCCGGTGGTACACGCCACACGACGGCCTGCTGATAGTCCGTCACGTACATGGCGCCGTCCGTCCCCCACGCCGCATAGTCCGGCTCGGGCGGGTTGTCCATCACCGTGTCCGAGCAGTCGGCGGGCGGTGTCGCGGGGACGCAGGGCGGAACGTCGAAGAACGTGCCGTAGGTCGATTGCCTGCCGGTCCGGGGGTTGAGCCTGAGGACCCGCGACGGGTTTTGGTCGAGCAGGTAGAGCACACCGCGCTTGTCGATCGCGGCCACCTGGACGCCGTGCGCGGAGCCCGGGGTCTGGCCCTTGATCACGTACGTACGCAGCAGCTTGCCCTTGGGCGAGTACGCGAACACCTTGGACGGCCCGGTGTCGGAGCCCGAGGCGTTGGTGAAGGTGCCGACGTAGATCGTCCGGTCGGGGGCGACCAGCGACAGCGCCGGGTAGCCGGGGGACCCCACGTGCGCGAGCACGCGCGTGTCGAAGCGGTTGCGTGCGCAGGCGGCCGGCGCGAGGGCGAGGGCCAGCGCGAGGCCGGCGGCGAGCAGGGCGGCCGGTGCGCGGAGGGAGCGCATGCCGGCGCTAGATATGGGCGAGAACCTCGGCCGCGGCGCGCTCGCCCGAACGCACCGCGCCGTCCATGTAGCCGTTCCAGTAGGTGGAGGTCTCGGTGCCCGCCCAGTGGATCCGGCCCACCGGCTTCCGGATCGCCGCGCCGAACCCCACCAGCGTTCCGGGGCCGAGGACGCTCACCGGGCAGCCCCGGGTCCACGTCTGGGTCACCCAGCTGAACTCGAGGTACTGCTTTGGATGGAGAGCCCGGTCGCCAAAGATCTTCTGGAGCTCGGATAGAACCTGCTGGCGGCGCTGCCTCGCCGGGGTGGCCTGGAACACGCGCGCACGATCGCCGCCGATGAACCCCATGATGATCCCGGGCTTCCCGTCCGGCGGGGTGATGTCGAAGCTCGCGCTGATCGGCCCCTCGTCGCTCAGGAACTGACCGGTGAGGCCGTCCTCGCGCCAGAACGGCTTGTCGTAGAAGATCTCCGCCTTGATCAGGGTGCCCATCGGCATCCGCTGGGTCAGCTGGTCGCGGTTCTGCGGCAGGAGCGGGTCGTACCGGATCCGCCCCGCCAAGGGCGGCGGCACGGCCACGATCACGCGCTTGCCGTGGAAGGTGAGCCTGTCGGTGTGCACGTGGACCCCGCCGTGCGACTGCACGATGCGGCGCGCTGGACTGTTCAAGAAGATGCGCCTGTGGCCCAGGCGCTTCGCCAGCCGGATCGGCACCAGCTGGGTCCCGCCGAGCATGCGCCACTGCTGCCCCCCGCCGCGCGTGTCGAAGTTGCGCTCGAAGGTGCCTGGGTTCTGCTCGTTGCCCGAGGCGGCGATGTAGAAGAGCGTGAATAGGAGCGAGATGTCCCGCGCCTCGGCGCCGAAGATCGGCTCGGTGGCGATCTGGACCAGGTTCATGAACTGCTTGCTCCCGGAGCTGTTCTGCTTGACCCAGGAGTAGAGCGTCTGGGCGTCCCAGTCGTCCGCGTTCTGGGCGGTCCAGGGCGCGTCGGGTGGCACCGACGTGGACATCATGTCCAGCCGCTCGACCACCAGCGCGACGTCGGCCGCCGTCGTCGGGTCGGGAGGCGCCGAGCCGAACGGGCTCGTGTCGCTGAAGCGCTGGTTCATGCCGCCGGCGTGGTAGACGTTGTCGCCCGTGTCGTAGGTGCTGAATCGCTTGACGCCCGTCTCCTTCATGAGCGCCAGCACCCGGTCCTGCGTGGGGCCGACGAAGGTGGCGCCGAGCTCCGACCACTTGCCGCCGGGGAGCACGTGGTTCAGGGTCCGCCCGCCCACGCGATCGCGTGCCTCGAGCACGATCACCGACTTGCCCTTCTTGGCGACGCGGTACGCCGCCGTCAGGCCGGCGTAGCCGGCACCCACCACGATCACGTCGGCCTTTCGGGGGCGGCGGCGCTTCCTGCCCTCGGCGCTGCCGGCGGTGCCCAGCCCGGCGGCGACGGCCCCGGCGGTGCCGGTCTGGATCAGCCTGCGGCGCGTATAGCCGGAGTTGCCCTCGCTCATCGCTCTCCCGTAGCGGAGGCGGCGAAGGGTAATGGTCGGCGGGCGGCCCGCGCCTCACCGGCGGCGCGCGAGATGGTCATCTAGGATTCCGCGCGCCTTGGACCTCCGCCACGAGGACATCATCCTCGAGACAGACCGCTACCGAATCGAGGGAAAGCTCACGCTCCCGCGGGAGGGGTACCGCAGCAGACTGTCCGACTACGTGAACCAGCGCGACCGCGAGTTCTTCGCGATCAACGACGCGACCGTCACCGCGCTGGACGCCCCGGAGGTCACGCGGCACGCGTCGTTCCTGATGGTCTCCCGCGCGCACGTGCGGCTGGTCGCGCTTGCGGCTGAGGAGAGCTTCGGGATGCCGGACAGCTCCCCCGACTAGCGCGCTACCTTCCTCTGTGATGCCTCGGGCGCTCATAGTCGCCCTGCTGGTCGCGGCCGCGAGCGTCGCGGAGTCGGCCGCGGCCGAGTCGGCGCCGTCCGACTCGGGCGTTCGCGGCGACATCAAGACCGGGCCGACGTGTCCGACGGAGTCGGTCCCGCCTCAGCCCGGTTGCGAGGACCGTCCCTACCAGACGGTCATCAAGATCCGCGAGCTGCCGGAGGGCGATCTCGTGAAGAAGGTGAAGTCCGGGAAGCGCGGTCGCTTCCACGCCCGGCTCGAGCCCGGCCGCTACCGGCTGAGCCCCCGCGGTGGCAAGTCCGGGTACCCACGGTGCTCAGCCAGTGACGTGACGGTGACCGCGCATGAGTTCACCGTTGTGCACCTCGGGTGCGACACGGGCATCCGCTGAGCCGCCTCCCCTTCAGGATCGCGGTCGACACCAGTCCGCTCCGCGAGTCGCGCGACTACCGGCTGCTGACGGCCGGAGGGCTCGTGACCGGGCTCGGAACGCAGGCGGGGCTGGTCGCGCTGCCCTACCAGGTGTACGTGATCACACGCTCACCGGCACTCACCGGCCTGCTCGGGCTGGTCGAGCTCGTCCCGCTGGTCACGGCGTCGCTCTTCGCCGGCGCGCTCGCCGACCGCTTCGACCGTCGCAAGCTCCTGCTGGCGTGCCAGGTGGCACTGGTGGCGGTGGCGTCCGGACTGGCGGTGGCGGCGTTCGCCGGGCGACCCCCGGTATGGCTGCTCTACGCGCTCGCCGGGGCCGCGGCCGGCAGCTCGGCGGTCGAGCGCGTGACGCGCGCCTCGATCGTCCCGAACGTGGTGGGCCGGAACCAGCTCCGCGCCGCGCTCTCGTTCACCTTCGGGATGTATCAGGTGGCGATGGTGGCCGGCCCCGCGCTCGGCGGCGTGCTCATCGCCCAGCTCGGAATCGGCGCCGCGTACACGACCGACGCGGTGAGCTGCCTGGGGATGGTGGCCGCGGCCTCCGCGATGTCCGCGCAGCGCCCGGCGGGCGGCGCTCACGAGCCGTTCGTGCGCTCGATTCGCAGCGGTCTCGGGTTCGTTCGCCGCTCCCAGGCGCTGGTGGGCAGCTTCGCGATCGACCTCGCGGCCATGACATTCGGCATGCCGCGCGCGCTGTTCCCCGTCCTCTCCCTCACCCTCTACCACGCCGGCGCGAGCGGCACCGGGTTCCTCTTCGCGTCGGTCTCGGCGGGGGCCACGGTCGCCGCGCTCACCACCGGCTGGCTCGAGCACGCCCGCTGGCTTGGCCGGGTGGTGCTCGGGGCGGTGGCGGTCTGGGGCCTCGCGATCGCGGCCGCCGGCACGGCGAGCGCGATCGTGCCCGCCGCGATCCTGTTCGCCGTCGCCGGTGCAGCCGACAGCGTGAGCGCCGTCTGCCGCAGCACGATCTCGCAGACGCTCACACCCGACAGCGTGCGCGGGCGGATGTCCTCCGTCTTCAGCCTCGTCGTGGCGAGCGGCCCGCGGCTGGGAGACGTCGAGGCCGGCGCGGTGGCGTCGGCGGCCACGCCGCGCTTCTCGGTCGCCTCGGGCGGCCTCGCCTGCGTGGCCTCAGTGGGGATCGTCGCAGCGCTGTTCCCGGCCCTCGCGCGCTACGACGGCCGCACCGCGCGGCCGATCGAGCCCGCGGCCCGAGCGGCGCTGCGCGAGGCCGCTTAGGGGTCAGACCCCTTGAGTGGGGGCGACTCAGGTTTGGCCTTAGCGAGCCGTTACCTAGCCCTTAGATGGCGCATACGTGCACCGGGAACCATCTGCGGCGTGGAAGCCGCTGTTTATGCCCCACCGGTCGCGGCGCCCCGCGCGGTGCAGCTTCGGCTCACCGGTCTGAGCGTGGTCATCCCCTGCCACAACGAGCGCGACAACGTGGCGGCTGCGGTGGCCGCCGCGCGTTCCGCGGCCGAGCGGTTCGCCCTTCACTACGAGATCGTCGTCGTCGACGACGGCAGCACGGACGGGACGGGCGCGATCGCCGGAATGCTCGAGCGGGCCTCCGGTGAGGTCAGGGTGGTGACGCACGAGCGCAACCGCGGCTACGGCGCAGCCGTGCGGTCGGGGATCCGGTCGGCGACTATGCCCTGGATCCTGCTGACCGACGGCGACCTCCAGTTCGACCTCTCGGAGCTCGAGGGGTTCGTCCGGCGGGCGGCAGAGGCGGACCTGGTGGTGGGCCGGCGGGCCTCTCGCGCGGACCCGTTCGGCCGCCGCGCGGCGGCCGCCATGTGGAACGCGCTCGTCCGGATTCTGTTCCGCCTCCCCGTACGCGACGTAGACTGCGCGTTCAAGCTGATGCGGAGCTCGCTCGTGCAGGAGCTCGACCTCACTGCCGATGGAGCGATGGTCAGCACCGAGCTCCTCGCGCGCGCCCTGGCATCGGGCGCCGCCGTGGTCGAGCTCGACGTGACCCATCTCCCCCGCCTTGCCGGTGAGCAGAGCGGCGGCAGCACGCGCGTCATCGCGCGTGCGCTGCGCGAGCTCGTGGTCGTCGGCCGTTCATTGAAGGTGGCGCCGCAGTAGGCACCCCTCAGGTGGAGGCGAGAACCGCAACGCGGAGAGCGACGGTCGCCCTGCCAGCCCGGCTCCGCTCCCCGTGGACGGCCGTGGCTGGCGTCACCCTCGCCGGCGCAGTGCTCAGGTTCTGGGCGCTCGGCGCCGCGCACGGCAACCCCTACTACGACGCCGCGGTCCGGAGCATGGGCCTCTCCCTCCACAACCTGTTCTTCGCGGCCTACGAGCCCGGCGGATCGGTGGCGATCGACAAGCCCCCGGTGGACCTCTGGCTCCAGGTGCTGAGCGTCAAGCTGTTCGGCTGGAGCTCGCGCGCGCTCGTGACCCCCCAGGCCATCGCATCGACCGCCGCGATCCCGCTTCTCTACGCGGTGGTCAAGCGAGGGTTCGGAACGGCGGCCGGCCTGGCCGCCGCCGCCGCTCTGGCCGTGCTCCCGATCTCGGTCGTGACCGGCCGCAGCGACACGATGGACTCGCTGGCCATGGCGCTGAGCGTCGCGGCCGTCTGGTTCACGATCCGGGCGGCGGAGAGCGGGCGTACGCGCTACGTGCTCGCGGTCGGAGCGATCTGCGGGTTCGCATTCGAGGTGAAGCTGTTCGAGGGCCTGATCGCGGTCCCGGCGCTCGCGCTCCTCTACTGGATCGCCGCGCCGCTCACGCGCGCCCGCCGCCTCCGGCAGCTGGCGACCGCCGGCGCGGTGCTCGTGGTGGTCGCGCTTGCCTGGCCGGTCGCCGTCTCGCTGGCTCCGAAGTCGGAGCGGCCCTACCCGATCGGCTCCACGGACGGGAGCGTGTGGAGCTCGATCTTCTACTTCAACGGGATTCAGCGGCTACAGGGCCCGCGGCATCCGCACCCGAACGCGCCCCCGCGGCGGGTCTCCAAGCCGTTCGCCGTGCCGAAGAATCCCGCCACCCCTCCGGGGCCGACCCGGCTGCTCGCGCGCAAGGGCTGGAACCTCGGCTGGCTGGTGGGGATCGAGCTGCTCGCGGCGGGCCTGCTCGGCGGCCTTGCGCTCCTCACCCGACCGTGGAGCCGCGCGGGCCCCACCGAGCCGCCGCGACTTCGGCTCGCACTGGCCGCGGCGCTCGGCGCCTGGCTCGTGATCGGCACGGTCCTCTTCAGTGCCCAGAGGATCCTCCATCCCCGCTATATCGAGGCGATGGCGCCGCCCATGGCCGCGGTGCTCGGGATCGGGATCGTCGCCCTCGCCCGGCTCGTGGACCGGCGGGCGTTGGTGCGCGTCCTGGGGGTGGCCGTACTCGCGGCCGGCTGCGCCTACGAACTGCTCATCACGCCGTCCTTCCTGGGCCCGGTCGCCGCGGCCGGGCTCGCGGCAGCGGTGCTGCTCCTCCTGCCGGCCTCCACGCGGCGCCTCCGCCCCGCGCTCGCGGTGGGCGGGGTCGGGGTCCTCGCGGCGGCGGCGCTGCTGATCGTCCCCGCCAGGACTTCGATCCAGCTGGTGCGGGCGCAGGCCAGCGACGGCGGGCAGCTGGGCGGCATGCCGTCCGCGGAGGTCAACGCGCTCTCCCGCTACCTCACGCCGAGGACCCGCGGCGCGCGCTACGAGACGGCCGTGACCGACTACTCGATGGCCGCTTCGCTGATAATCCGCGACGCCCGCCCCCTGATGATCCTCGAGAGCGTGGAAAGACGGCCGATCACGTCCGTGGCCAGGGTCCGGCGGGCCGTCCGCCGCGGCGAGCTGCGCTACGCACTGATCGGTGGGAGCTGCGGGACCGCGAGGAGACCGTCGTTCAAGTGCCACGCGGCGGTGCGATGGATCCGCGCCCACAGCGTCGACGTGACGCGTGAGACCGGCCTCGGCTCGAGCGGGTTCGTGTTCCGACTGCTGCCTTCCGGGCAAGGAAAGGGGCATGGAAGAGTCTGAGTTCCGCGCGATGCTCGACGAGAGCCAGCGGCACTGGTGGTACCGGGGCCGCCGGCGAATCGTCTGCGACACGCTCGAAGCCCTGCGGCTGCCGCCCTCCACCCGCATCCTCGACGCGGGCTGCGGCTCCGGCGCGATGCTGGACGAGCTGGCGCGGTACGGGGACACAACCGGGGTCGAGCCGCACCCGCTGGGTGTGGCCGCGGCTCATCGGGCCGGCCACCCGCGCGTGGTACGCGCGCGCGTCGAGGAGCTGCCCTTCGCGGCGGCGAGCTTCGAGCTCGTCACCTGCCTCGCCGCGTACCCGGCGCTCTGGTCCCAGCACGACGTGGTGAACGGCCACCACCGCCGGTACGTGAAGCGGACACTCGTGAGCGCCGCGACCGAGGCCGGCTGGCGGCCCGTCCGTCACAGCCACTTCAACACCTTCTTCCTGCTGCCCGCCGCGATGGTGCGGATCGCGTTCAAGGGCCAGGGCGAGCGGCAGCGTCGCTCCGAGCTCGCCCTCACGCCGCGTTCGCTCGATCCGATCCTCGAGATCCCGCTCAGGATCGAGGCGGCGCTGCTCCGCCACGGCATTCGACTACCCGCCGGCCTCTCGCTGCTCGCGGTGTTCGTGCGTCCGCACGCCGCGGCGCGCGCGGCGCGGTCCTCGGCCCCGGCGACCCCCCGGCGCGCATTCCGAATCCGGGCGGGCTGAGCGGTGCGCCGCCGCCTGACCGCCGCGCTGGCGCTCCTCGCATGCGCGGTAGGCGCCGCGCTGGTCCTCCCCGGCGAGGGCTCCCGATCGGGCTCGGCGCTCGCCGGCCGGCTACGGCCAGACCCGATCCACAAGATCCGCCACGTGGTGATCGTCATGCAGGAGAACCGCTCGTTCGACAGCTACTTCGGGACCTATCCGGGCGCGCGGGGTATCCCGATGCGGCACGGCGAGCCGACCGTCTGCGTGCCGGACCCGCGGACCGGGATCTGCTGGCAGCCCTTCCACGATCCACGCGACAGGCACGGCGGCGGCCCGCACGGCGAGACGCAGGCGCGGATCGACATAGACGGCGGGCGCATGGACGGATTCATCCGCGCGGCGGAGCACTCGCCCCACCGGTGTCGGAACCCGAACGACCCCGTGTGCTCGCCGAGCTCGGCGATCGACGTGATGGGGTGGCACGACGCGCGCGAGATCCCCAACTACTGGGGCTACGCGCGCCACTTCGTGCTGCAGGACCGGATGTTCGAGGCGAACCGGTCCTGGAGCCTGCCCCAGCACCTGTTCATGGTGTCCGAGTGGTCCGCCCGCTGCTCACGCAAGGGCGACCCGATGAGCTGCGTGAACGCGCTGGACGGACCGCCGAGTCCGCCGGACTTCGGCGAGACCAAGAAGCCGCCCCACTACGACTGGACGGACCTCACGTGGCTGCTGCACCGGGCCGGCGTGAGCTGGGGCTACTACGTCTCCAAGGGCGGTGAGCCCGACTGCGCGAAGGACAGCGCGGCGATCTGCCCGGCCAGGGCCCAGAAGGCGACGACGCCCGGGATCTGGAACCCGCTGCCGTGGTTCGACACCGTCCGGAAGAACCACCAGCTGAAGAACATCCAGTCGGTCAAGCGCTTCTACAAGGCGGCGCGCGCCGGACGCCTGCCCGCCGTGTCGTGGGTGGTCCCGAGCCAGCGCGCGAGCGAGCACCCGCCGGCCCGCATCAGCGCCGGCCAGGCCTACGTCACGAACCTGATCAACTCAGTCATGCGAAGCCCGAACTGGTCGAGCACGGCGATCTTCCTCGCCTGGGACGACTGGGGCGGTATCTACGACCACCTCCGCCCGCCGAACGTCGACGAGAACGGCTTCGGACTGCGGGTGCCGGGCCTGGTGATCAGCCCGTACGCCCGCCGGGGGTTCATCGACGACCAGATCCTGAGCTTCGACGCCTACACCAAGTTCATCGAGGACGACTTCCTCGGCGGGCAGCGTCTCGATCCGCTCACCGACGGCCGGCCCGATCCGCGGCCCGATGTGCGCGAGGCCGTGCTCCAGGTCGGCGATCTACGGCGCGACTTCAACTTCTCGCAGCGTCCACGGTCGCCGCTGCTCCTGCCCACGCACCCACGTCCGGGCCCGGCGTCGCAGCCATAGTCTGGGCGGTCCCATGGCCCGACTGATCCGCTCGCCGGCGGGCCCGGTCGTCGTCGGCATCGCCCTGATGGGACTCGGGATCGCGCTCCGCTTGCCGGTGTTCGACTACGCGGGCCCACGTCACCAGATCGCCTTCAACCAGTACCCGTTCGACCAGAGCTGGGCGGCCTACAGCGACATCGCCTCGCTCTTCTTCCGCGACGGCCAGTGGCGGCACCCGATCCCGTACTTCGACTACAGGCTGGAGTACCCGGTCGTGACCGGGGCGTTCGTCTACGCCATGAGCGCCTTCGCGGGTGGAGTGACGGCGTACTTCGTGGCCAGCGCCGCGGTGCTCGCAGGCCTGGGTGCCGCGACGATCGCGCTGGTCCGGCGCGTGCCGGGGTCCAACGTGTGGCTGCTGGCGGCCTCGCCCGCGATCGTGCTCTACTCGGCTATCAACTGGGACCTGCTGGCGCTCCTGCCAACGGTTGCGGCGCTCATCCTCTACGTGCGCGGTCGCGACGGCTGGGCCGGCGCGCTGCTCGCCGTTGCGGTCTCGGCGAAGCTGTTTCCGATCCTGCTGCTGCCGTTCGCGCTGCTCGTGGCGGTGATGGAACGGCGCGTCCGCGCGGCCGCGGCGGGTGCCGCCACGTTCGCCCTCGTCACGGTCGCGATCAACCTGCCGGTGGCGCTCCAGGAGCGGGCCGGCAGCGGGCTTGTCGTTCGCAAGGGCTGGGCGTGGTTCTACAAGTTCAACCTCAAGCGCCCGCCCGAGATCAGCATCTACCACTACATAAGGCCATCGAGCCTCGGGACCGCCGGCATCAATCGCGTGTCCGGGATCGCCCTTGCCGTCGCGCTGATCGCCCTGCTCGTGATCGCCGCCCGTCGCTTCGGGCGCGAGCGATCCCGCGCCGTCCTCCTGCCCGCGTTCGCCACGGCGCTGCTCGTGTTCTTCTTCGTGAACAAGGTCTACAGCCCGCAGTACAGCCTGTGGGTGATGGCCCTGCTGGCGCTGCTTGGCGCCCCCCTCTGGTTGGCGGCGGCGTTCGCGGCGATCGACCTCTTCACCACGTACGTGGGGTTCCACCAGTTCGCCGTCCACGGCCAGCCGGCGCACCACAACTACATAACGGGGGTGCTGAACCCGGCCGGGGCCGTGCGGGAGGTGGCGCTGCTCGCGGTGCTGGCCTGGTTCGCGGTGCGGCTGTTAGGTGCTAGCGGACCGCGGACCGCGGCGTCCCGACCACGTGCTGGACCGGCATCCCCGTGATCCGCTCGACGCGGTGGGGGAGGTCGATCTGGAGCCACTTCGACGTTCCCGTCGGGAGCGTGGAGACCAGGATCTCGTCGTACTTCGCGGGATCCCAGGCCTCCTTCACGGCGGTGAGCGGGTTCGAGTCGCCGACCTCGCCGTCCATCTCGAGACCGGCCGCCCGTAGCCGCTCGAGCGCCTCCGCGAGGCGTGCTTCCGATTGGCCCGGCGAGGTGCCGAGCAGCGACGGCAGGAGCAGCGTGAACTGCGTCGGTCCCCGTTCGCTCCGGGCGGAGAGAGCGCTCACGAGCTCATCCGAGTCGGCCGTCTGGTTTGCGACCACGAGGACGCATGTCTTCCAGGTCATTTCCGCCCTCCGAGCGAGACGCTTCCAGGAACGAAACTACTCCATCGCCGGACGTGGTCGACCTGAGGCATCCATTACATGTCCAATGTCGACCACGTCCGCCCGAGCTTCGCGCGCGATGCTAAGCGGCCGCTAACGGCGTCGCGCGGCGGCGGCGAATCGGCGTCGTACGCCCACACCTCGGACACGTAGGGATACGCGTGCGTGCCCTTGCTCGAGTTGTCGGGGTCGTAGCACGGCTGCCACCCCGCCCGCGAGCAACGCGGCTCTCAGGGCGCCTTGAACGTGAGCACCCCGAGCCACGAGCCTCCAGTCTTACACCGCGCGATAGCGGGATCCGGGACTGCGCAGTCCGCAGGCGGGGCGCCGTCCGGCGTGTCCACGAGCGGAACGGTGATCCGGCTCGCGTGGTGGAAGGCCTTGGCGGGGATCCTGACCTTCGTCGAGGTGAACCACCGATCGGGGCCGTAGCCGGTCGCGAAGCTGAAGCCCGGGGTGAAGTAGTTGTCGTTGAGCCCGTCGATGCTGTCGCCTTGCCCCGGGCAGGTGGTGGGGAGCAAGAGGAGGACGTCGGAGACGGGGTTGAGCGCACTCACGACAATCGTCTTCGTCTTCGGCGAGTACGAGAGTCGGATCGAGGCAGCGACCTGGTCGCTCGGACGAGTCTCCGCGCGCACCGTGCACCGCGCCGCCATGTCCAGCTCCCTGTACAGGCCGTCGACGTGCTTGTGGTCGATCAATCCGATGGCCGTCGTCGCGCCGGTCGCTCCGCTGAGGCCCTGCAAAACGCCGCAGCGATCCG
>VAWV01000152.1 GCA_005883295.1 Actinomycetota bacterium | reverse complement strand
AACGCGTCGTCGCGGATGTGGAGCATGCGCTCGGTGAGGTTCTTCTCGCTCGCGACGGTGAAGTCCCACGCGCGGTAGAGGTCGCTGCGGTTGATCCCCGCCTCGGCGAGCGTCTGGAAGATGCTCTCGAAGTGGGGCCGGCGCGCCTCCACCGCCGCGTTCTGAGTCGGGTTGCCGTCGCGGTAGAGCCGGAAGCCCGTGCTGGGCTGCAGCGTCTTGCCGTTCGCGTCCTTGAGGTTGCGCAGCGCCACGATGTAGCGCCTGCCCTCGGTCAGGTTGCGACCGGGCCGGATGATGAGGGTCACGTCCGCGGGGCTCTTCGGGTTCGCGTCGAGCTCCGCCCACGCCAGCTGCCTGGTCAGCGTCTTGGTGTCGATCACCACCACCGGCTGGTCCGGGCGGAAGGCCTGCCCCATGTCGTCGATCGGGACGATCCCGCTCTTCTGGAAGGCGGCCTTGGTCTCGAGGCCGGGCACCTTCGTCACGATCAGCGAGCCGGGGCTGAAGCCGTCGTTGCGGTTGAAGGGCGTCGGATCGATCGGCTTGCCCTCCACGTTTCGCGGCATCGAGAGCAGGTTCAGGTTGAGCCTGCGCTTCGTGTCGGTCGTGGGGTCGGAGGTCGTGAAGTGGTCGTTCGGCCAGGGGAACAGGCAGTCGGCGCCGTCGATCCAGTCGCAGCGATCGGGGTTCTGGGGGTTGAAGCTCACGGGTGGCGGCTTGCGGGTCGAACCGCCACCGGAGCCGCCGCCGTAGTTGCCGGATCCGCCGCCGCCGCTCTTCCCACCGCCGCCGGCCTCCCCGGTGCAGCGCTTCGGATCGCGGTGGAGGGGACGGGCCCGCCGCAGCCGGTGGCCAGGCGTCCCGCCGCGGCGCTTGATGGCCGCGACCGTGACCACGATGTTGCCCTTCACGCAGCCGGTCAGCGCGCTCCGCCCTGAGGACGTGAGCCGCAGCTTCACGAGGCGCCAGTGCCGGCGGCGGATCTTCAGCTCGCGAACCTGCGTGGCCACGATCGGGACCGCGTGCCTGCCCTTCGGCCGAAAGCTGCCGAACACGCGCACGAGCGAGCCGTGATTGCGAGCGCCCAGCTGCACCCCGATCCAGCCCTGCTTCAGGATGTCGTGCTGGCTGGCGGAGACCCCACGGACCCGCAGACCGGGGCCGGTCGGGTGCTTCTTCGCCGCCGAGGTCGCGGGCGGGCACACCGCGAGCAGGGCGGCGCACGCTGCGGCCACGAGCCCAAGACTGGACCTCCCCCTGCCCATCGCGGGCAAGCGTAACCGTTCGCGCGAAGTTCACACCCCGCTCGACCGAACCCTGTACGGCCCCGCCGATGAGCGACATCCGCGAGCCCGAATACGCGGAGCAGCTCGCCCACGAGACCCCCGACGACTACCTGAGGCGCCGCGAGTTCCTGCAGCGCGCGGCGCGCACGGCGGGCCTCGCGTCGGGGCTGGCCACGGTCCTGAGCTCCGACGTGCTGGTTGCCGAGGCGGCCCGGAAGCAGACCCAGATTCCGCTCCCCAGCCCCCGCAACATGCCCATCGACACGTTCGTCGTGCTGATGATGGAGAACCGCTCGTTCGACCACTACCTGGGGTGGCTCCCGCACGCCGACGGGCGCCAGGCGGGCCTGAAGTACCCGGACAAGCAGGGGAAGCTGCACTCGACCCACGCCCTGGCCCCCGACTTCCAGGGGTGCGCGTTCAACGACCCCGACCACAGCTTCAAGGGCGGCCGCGAGCAGCTGAACAACGGGAAGATGAACGGCTTCCGCAGGTCCGGCGACAACGACGACTTCGCGCTCGGCTACTACCACGAGCGGGACCTGCCGTTCATCCCGCACGCGGCGAGGGCCTTCACCACCTACGACCGCTTCTTCTGCTCGATCCTCGCCTCGACGTTCCCGAACCGCGAGTACATGCACGCGGCGCAGTCGTACGGGAAGGTCGACAACAGCTATCCGGAGGTCGGGTTCAAGAACCAGGGCTTTCCCGACACCACGATCTTCGCCGCCCTCAAGAAGAAGGGGATCGACGGGCGCTACTACTTCGTCGACGAGCCCGCGGCCGCCCTGTGGGGCGCGCCCGGCGTGGCCCGCTCCGCCCACGTGGAGGAGTACTACTCGCGCGCGGCGGCCGGGACCCTGCCGGCGCTCTCCTTCGTGGACCCCTCGTTCGCCAACGAGAGCGGCGGAACGTCGGGCGACGAGCACCCGCACGGCGACGTCCGCGCCGGCCAGGCGTACATGTCCGACGTCGTGCACGCGTTCATGGAGTCGCCGCAGTGGAAACGCGGCGTGCTGTTCATCGTCTACGACGAGTGGGGCGGGTTCTTCGACCACGTCCGCCCGCCGCGGGTGCCGGACATCCGGATGAACCGCGACATCAACAAGGACTTCGGCCAGATGGGGTTCCGGATCCCCGCGGTCGCCGTCTCGCCGTGGGTCAAGCGCGGATACGTGCACCACGGGATCTTCGGGTTCGAGTCGATCCTGAAGATGATCGAGTACCGCTTCGGGGTCGGCCCGCTCACCACCCGCGACGCATACGCGCACAACATCGCGCGCTCGTTCGACTTCAAGTCGAAGCCGCGTTTGGAGCCGCCCGCGCTCCCGACCGCGCCGATGGTCGTCAGCCAGCCGTGCGGGACGCCGAGGGACTCGGCGGCGGTGGCGAGGCCGAAGCCCCACGACATGACCGTGCTGCGCACATCCGGCTACCTCGACCGGCTCGGCTTAGACTACCGGCCCGCTACGCCGGCCACGATGTTCCGGGAGCCGACGAAGATCGAGGCCCTGCTGCGGGCGTCCACGTGAGGCGGGCCGCCGCAGCGTCGGCCTGCGCGGCGGCCGCCGCCCTCGTGATGGCCGGCTCGGTGCTGGCCGCAAAGATCGACGGGACGTCGGGGAACGACAAGCTCGTGGGCACGCAGAACGCCGACGTCATCCACGGCAAGGCGGGCGCCGACAAGCTCTACGGCAATGGCGGCGATGACCAACTGTTCGGGGGACCGGGCAACGACAGCATCTTCGGGGGCGCGGGGGCCGACCGGGAGTACGGCGGGCCGGGAAACGACCGCGTCGTGGGCAATGCTGGTGACGACCGCCTGTACGGGAAGGACGGAGGCGACACCCTCTTGGGCGGGGCCGGCGCCGACATCCTGTACGGCGGGAAGGGAAACGACAAGCTGGTGGGAGGTTCGGGCGAGGACCTCCTCTACGGCGGTCCGGGGAACGACACCATCGACGCACGCGACGGCACGCAGGACCTGATCGCCTGCGGCGACGGCGTGGACACCGTGATCGTCGACGCGCAGGAGGACGGCGTCTTCAACTGCGAGAACGTGGTCTACCCGAAGGGCGGCTAGACGCCGCGGAGCGCGCGGAAGCCCGCGTTGAACAGCTGCATCGCCTGCGCGCCGATGTTGGGCGAGTGGAGCAGCACGACGCCCAGCGTGTGGGTTTCCCTGTGCACGACCGCGACGAGACAGATCCCGGCCGCGTTCGTGGAGCCGGTCTTGAGGCCGATCGTCCCCCGATAGCCAAACCGTAGAAGCGGGTTCGTGGAGTACAGGTCGAGCCGCCCGCCCTTCAGCCACGGGAAGGGCAGGCTCACGTGCTCGTGGCGCACGACGTTCGCGATGCGCGGCACGCGCATCACCACGCGCGCGAGGGAGGCCATGTCGGCGGCGCAGGACTTGTTGCCGTCCTGCAGCCCGTACGAGGAGGCGTAGTGGGTGCAGCTCAGGCCGAGCTGCCGGGCGCGTGCGTTCATCAGCTTCGCGAAGTCGGCGTCGTTTCCGGCCACCCGGTCGGCGAGCGCGATCGCGGCGTCGTTGCCGGACGGCAGCAACGCGCCGTACAGCAGCGTGCGGACCGGGACGCGCCTCCCGCGCGGGAGCACCCCGACCTCGGATCCGTGGAAGTGGAGCGCCTCGCGGGTGATCAGCGCGGTGTCGTCGTCACGCAGACGCTCGGTCACGATCAGCGCGGTCATCATCTTCGTGACGCTCGCGATCGGGCGGATCCGGAGCGCGTGCAGCTGCCAGAGCACCCGCCCCGTGTCCATGTCGAACAGGACCGCGGCCCCCGGCTTCGGACGGAGGTGCACATTCAGGGCGTTCGGGCTCGTGAGCGAGATGCCGGGCGGCGCCTGGACGGGGAGCTGGCCGCGCACTCGAGGTGACCAGCGTCACCACCCATACGCCCATCCCGGCCAGGATCAGGAGGACCACGAGTCTGGGCACCCACCTCATCGGGGTGCGCCTGCGCCTGCCTCCCATCAGGGGGCTGGGGCTATTCATCGGGCGGGGCATTGAGAGCTCCCAGCACGCCGACTCCGATCAGCGCGAGCACGACGAATGAGATCACGACCACGGCGTCGATCCCGTCGTGGATCGCGACCCGCACTGTGAGGAACGCCAGCAGGGCGAGGATCGCGAGCGCCCCCAGGAGCGCGACGGTACGGCCCATCAGTAAACGGGGAGCCGGGGCTCGATGTAGTCGCGCTTGGCACGCTGGGCGAACAGCTTGATCGTGAGCAATCCGAAGACGAAACCGCCAATGTGCGCGAAGTAGGCCACGCCACCCTGCGCGCCGCCCGACGACACGCCCGCGTCGAGGACCTGCAGCAGGAACCACCCGCCCAGGACGACCAGCGCCGGCAGCTCCAGCACCGTGACGAAGAAGATGATGAAGATGAGAGTCGCAACGCGCGCGCGTGGATATAGCAAGGCGTACCCCCCGAGCACGGCAGCAATCGCTCCGCTCGCCCCCAGATTGGGCACCGCGGAGTTCGGGTCGGTGACCGTCTGGAGCAGGGTCGCGGCCAGCCCGCCGAGCAGGTAGAAGCCGATGAACGTGGCCCTACCCATGGAGTCCTCGACGTTGTTCCCGAAGATCCAGAGGAACAGCATGTTCCCCGCGATGTGGAGCAGCCCGCCGTGCATGAACATCGCGGTGAGGATTGTGAGCCAGACGCTGGGCTGATGGTTCGGTGCAACACGCTTGACCGTTGTGGGCACAGGTGCGCCGTTCACGTCGAGGGTCACGTGTTGCCCTTGGCACACGGGCCTGTCGTGCGCGGGGACGCGCTCGCCGGTCGGGAGGATCAGAACGTCGCCGCACTTCTTGCCGAGGTGCGTGAGCTTGTACGGGATGAACGCGTACTTGACCGTGTTCGACTCGCTCACCGCGAAGCCGTGACCGTTCCAGTGCGCGTGCTGGAACCCGAAGAACATGGCCACGTTGATCAGGATCAGCGCGACCGTGATCACGGGGAAGCGCAGCGTCGGGATGTTGTCCTTGATGGGGAGCAAGCCCCGGGTAGGTAATCAGGACTATGCGTCCTGAGTCGTTAGTTCGCGGCCGAACTTCCGCCTCAGGACTAGTTGGAAGCGGCCTGCGCGAGGGTCTGCTCGGCGTGGTAGCTCGACCGCACGAGCGGCCCCGCCGCCACCGACTCGAACCCCATGGCGTACGCCTCGCGCTCGAGTTCCGCGAACTCGTCCGGATGCCAGTAGCGCACCACGGGCAGGTGGTCGCGGGTGGGCCGCAGGTACTGCCCCACGGTCAGCACCTGGACCTCGTGCTCGCGCAGCATCGCGAACGCCTCGAGCAGCTCTTCCTTCGTCTCCCCGAGGCCGGTCATCAGTCCCGACTTGGTCACGACCTCGTCCCCACCCATCTCCTTCGCGTTTAGGAGCACGCGGCAGGAGCGGCGGAAGTCCGACCCACGGCGCGCGAGCGGATAGAGGCGCGGGACGGTCTCCACGTTGTGGTTGAAGACGTCGGGCCGCTCGGCGATCACGCGCGCGAGCGGCATCTCCTCGCCGCGAAAGTCCGGGGTGAGCACCTCTACCTTGCAGCCGGGGGCGAACTGGCGGATCGAGCGGATCACGCCGACGAACGCGGTGGATCCGAGGTCGGGGAGGTCGTCGCGGTCCACGCTCGTGATGACGGCGTGCCGTAGCTCCATCCTCTTGACCGACTGCGCAACGCGGAGCGGCTCGAGGGGATCGGGCGGACCGGGCCGCCCGGTCTTGACGTTGCAGAACCCGCACCGCCGCGTGCAGGTGTCGCCCAGCATCATGAACGTGGCCGTGCCGCGGTCCCAGCACTCGCCGATGTTCGGGCAGGCGGCCTCCTCGCAGACGGTGTTGAGCCCCTCGCCCTCGATCATGCGCTTCAGCTCGAGGAACTTCGGACCGCCCGGCGCGCGCACCTTGAACCAGGGCGGCTTGCGCTCGCGGTAGGGGCGAACCTCGCCCATGTCGAGCACACGGGCCCCGCCCGGGTGGGCGCGGGAGCGCGTGCTCACGCCGGCACCCTCGCCCGGACTACCGGCAGCGCCGGGTCGCTCGTCGCCGCGAGCAGGCGCTCCGGCGAGACGATCCGCTGGCGCAGGCTGAACGCCTCCGCCAGCTGGTAGGCGACCCGCTTCCTGAAGCAGGACATCGCGTCCATCCGCAGCGTTTCCTTGTAGAGCGAGGTCATCCGAACGCCGTCGATCCCGCAGGGCACGATCCACTCGAACGGCTGGAGGTCGCAGTCGACGTTCACCGCGAGGCCGTGCATGGTCACCCCGCGCGAGACGTGGACGCCGATCGAGCCGATCTTGCGGTCATTCGTCCAGATGCCGGTGAGCCCCTCGCGCACCGTCGCGTAGATGCCCTCCTCGGCCAGCGCCGCGATCACCGCCCGCTCGAGCGTGCGCACGTACGCGATGACGTCGCCGATGCGCATGATCGGGTAGCCGACCAGCTGCCCCGGGCCGTGGTAGGTGACGCGACCGCCGCGGGTCGTGTCGACCACCTCGATGCCCTGCGCGCGGTACCAGTCGTCGCCCATCGGGAGGTCGGCCCGCTCGGTGCGGCGGCCCCGCGTGTAGACGGGGTCGTGCTCGAGGAGCAGCAGCGAATCCGGGATCGCGTCGCGCTGGCGCGCCGCGCGGATCCACTTCTGGAGCTCGACTCCCGCGGCGTAAGGCACCCGGCCGAGGTTGGCCACCCAGAGCTCAGCCATTCCACTCCTCGAGGTGGCGCCGGACGCTCGAGAGGAACTGGGCCGCCAGCGCGCCGTCGAGCACGCGGTGGTCCCAGGACATGCAGAGGTAGGTCATCGGCCTGATGGCGATGCTATCTCCACCGACGACGACCGGCCGGCGCACGACGGCCTCCAGATCGAGGATCGCCACCTGCGGCTGGTTGATGATCGGCGTGGCCAGAAGTGCGCCGTAGCGGCCGGGGTTCGTGATCGTGAACGTGCCGCCGCCCACCTCGTCCGGGCTCAGCCGGCGGGCGCGCGCTCGCTCGGCGAGGTCGGCAATGCGGGCGGCCAGCCCCTCGTGCGAGAGCTCGTGCGCGTTGCGGACCACCGGCACGATCAGGCCGTCCTCGCCGAGCGACACCGCGATCCCGAGGTGGACCGCGTCGTGCACCGTCAGCCGGTCGTCCTCCAGCGTGGCGTTGAGGGAGGGAAACTCGCGCAGCGCCGCGATCGCGGCCCGCGCCACGAACGGCAGGTAGGAGAGCCTCCCGCGCGCCTCCTCGATCCGGCTCATGTCCGCCTCCACGACCGTCGTGCAGTGAGCCGCGGTCTGGAGCGAGCGCACCATGTGCTCACCGATCTGCCTGCGCATGATCGAGAGCGGTTCGCCGGCGGGCGCCGCGTCCGGCCCCTCCTCCCGGTAGGGAGACTCGATGTGCAGCGGCGCCTCGGCGGGCTGGTGCTCGACGAACGCCATCACGTCCTTCTTCGTCACCCGCCCGCGCCGTCCGGTGCCCGGTACCTGCGTGAGATCGATGCCGTGCTGCTCGGCGATCCGGCGCACGACCGGGGAGATCGGAGGCGCGTGGCCGTTTCCGGTGTCGGCGGGGGACGCGTGCTCGTCCGCGTGGGGCTCGCCGGGGATGGCGGTCGTGTCGATGCGTGCCAGCACCGTGCCGACGTCCACCGTCGTCCCGACCTCCACGACGATCTCGGCGAGGCGGCCGCTCGCGGGCGACGGAACCTCTGTCTCCACCTTGTCGGTGGAGATCTCGACGACGATCTCGTCGGCCTCCACCCAGTCGCCGACCCGCTTCTTCCATTCCACCACGGTGCCCTCGGCGACCGACACGCCCATCTGGGGCATGGTCACCTCGGCGACCGCGCTGCCGCTAGTAGGCGAGGAGCTCACGGCACGCCTCCTTCACATTGTCCACCTGCGGGAGAACCGCTCGCTCGAGCGGCGGGCTGAACGGGATCGGGACGTCCGGCGCGGTGACGCGCACGATCGGGCCGTCGAGGTCCTCGAACGCGTTCTCGGCGATCAGCGCCGCCACCTCGGCGCCGACCCCGCACGACCGGGTGGCCTCGTGCAGAATCACGACCTTGCTGGTCTTGCGGACGCTGCCGAGGATCGCGTCGGTGTCCAGCGGGACGAGCGACCGTAGGTCGAGCACCTCCACGCTCGCGCCGTCGAGGTCCTCGGTGGCCTCCAGCGCAACGCCGACCATCGCGCCGTAGGCGATCACGGACAGGTCGGTGCCCTCGCGCGCGATGCGCGCCTCGCCGAGCGGCAGCTCATAGCGGCCCTCGGGCACCTCACCCTTCGTCCGCCTGTAGAGGTGCTTGTGCTCCAGGTAGACGACTGGGTTCGGATCCTGGATGGCGGCGGCCAGCAGGCCCTTGGCGTCCCTCGGCGTGGACGGCGCGACCACCTTGAGCCCCGGCGCCTGCAGCATCCAGGCCTCGGGGTTCTGCGAGTGGAAGGGACCGCCCGAGAACCCGCCCCCGGAGGGAAGCCGGACCGTGATGGGGACGGCCAGCCCCTGGCGGTAGTGCATCTTCGCCGCGACGTTCACGAGCTGGTCGAAGCCGCAGGAGATGAAGTCCGCGAACTGCATCTCGCACACGGGGCGCAGGCCCTCGACGGCCGCACCCACGGCGGTGCCGACGATCGCGGACTCGGCCAGCGGCGTGTCCCACACCCTGTCGGGTCCGAACTCCTCGATGAAGCCGTCGGTGACCTTGAACGCGCCGCCGAATCTCCCGATGTCCTCGCCCAGGCAGAACACGCGCTCGTCGGCGCGCATCTCCTCCCGCAGGGCGTCGGAGATCGCCTGGAGGTAGGTGAGCTCAGGCATGGGTTGCCTCCCGGTCCGGCGACCAGCGCGACCAGGGTGCCTCGCCGTCCCCAAGCGGCTCGGCGACCTCGGCGAAGACGCCGTCGGTGGCCGTCGGCGGATCGGGCATCGGCTGCTGGAGCGCCCACTCGGTGTCGCGCTCGAGCTCGGCGCGTACGTCGGCCTGGATGGCGGCGGTGTCGATCCCCGCCGCGGCGAGGCGTGCCTCATACGCCTCCACCGGATCGCGCGCGGCCCAGTGCTCGAGCAGCTCGGGCGGCACGTAGCGCATGTCGTCGTGGGCGCCGTGCCCGTGCATCCGCATCGTGTCGCACTCGATCAGCGTGGGGCCGCCACCGGTACGCGCGCGCTCGCAGGCGGCGGCGGCGGCGGAGAAGACCGCCTCCACGTCGTTGCCGTCGACCTTGATCCCCGGGAACCCGTAGCCGGCGGCGCGCTCCACCGGGTCGACGGCGAACTCGTGGTCGTTGGGGGTGGAGTAGGCGAACTGGTTGTTCTCGAGGACGAACACGACCGGCAGCCGGCGAATGCCGGCCACGTTCATGGCCTCGTGCCAGACGCCGTTCGCGGTGGAGCCCTCCCCGAACCAGGTCATCGCGACGCGCGGCTCGCGCCGGATCTGGAACGCGAGCCCCAGCCCGCACGCCACGAGCGCCATGTCGGGCAGCATCGAGACCATCCCGACGCAGCCGAGGTGGCGGTCGCCGAAGTGCATGTTGCCGTCGCGGCCGCCGGTGATCCCGGTGGCCCGGCCCATCATCTGTGCAAGGACCCTGCCCGGCCGGACGCCCCTGATCAGGTGCGCGCCGAGGTCGCGGTGGAGCACGCATGCCCGGTCGCGCGGGCCAAGCGCGTAGGCGCTGCCCACGGACACCGCCTCCTGACCGTGTCCGTCGTAGTAGGAACCGGGCACCTTGCCCTGCCGGTAGAGGGTGAGCGCGCGTTCCTCGGTCGCGCGCATGAGCAGCATGTACCGGTAGAGACGGGCGCGGTCATCGCGCGTGAGGAGGCCGCGGCCGTCCTCGCTGCCGTCGAGCGCCGCGGGTCGCGCGGTCGTCGTGGCCATCTCTTCTCCCTTCTCGATCCGCGTCGGGGTCTCCGCGCACGGTCGATGTGCGTCCGCGCGCCGTACGGGGTCTCCGCGTGGCGCGCCTCGAGTCCATGGTACCGCCGGTACCGGGCGGCGGCAGGCCCTGGACAGAGGTTCGAGGCCCTTAAGGACCTAACCTGACCGGGTGTCAACTGCCGAGCGCTTCTGGACGCGGCGCCTGCGCTGGCGGCTGCTCGGAGCCTGGCGCTGGCCCGCGTTCGCGTTCTTCACCGTGGTGGACGGGATCCTGCTCCACACGCTCGGCACGGGCGTGCGCTTCAACCTGCCCGTGTCGCTGATCCTGGCGTCGTTCGGCAACATCGCGTTGCTCGTGGCGGCGGATCTGATCGCTCGCTTCGGGGCGCGGCAGCGGGCGGCGCAGGGGGTCGAGGACTCCCACCTTGAGGTCGTGATCGACCGCGGTGGGATCGCACTGCTGGCGGTCGGAGCTGTCGGCCTGGCCGCCTCGGGGATAGCCACGCACCACCTGATCGTGTCCGAGACGAACGCGACGACGGCGAACGCCCACGCGGTGGAGAACTGGGTGAGCCGATACGGGGCCGCCACCTACAGGCGCAACCTCGAGACGGCCAACACGGCGAAGCTGGGCCCGGGCTACTTCAGGACCTGCATCGCCGACGACGCCCGGCGGCGTTTCCTGTGCCTGTTCGTGGACACGAAGAAGAAGCCGCCGCAGGTGGTCCGCGACCCGAGCACGGAGCCGAACAAGCCGGAGCCGATGGGCGGACCCTAGGCCCGCGCCAGCGCGCCCTGGTCGATCGGGTCGAAGCCGCGTGCCCGCATGCCCCTCTCGATCTCCGCGATCGCGGTCTCGACCACGAACACGCGCGCGTAGCGCTTCGACTCCGCGGGAACCAGGTGCCAGGGAGCGTGGTCGGTGTCCGTGCGCTCGAGCATCTCCTCGATGGCCTGCTCGTACTGCGGGCGCTTCTCCCGGTTCCGCCAGTCCTCATCGGTCAGCTTCCAGCGCTTGAGCGGGTCGTTCTCGCGGCGCTTGAAGCGGCGGAGCTGCTCCTCCGGCGAGATGTGCAGCCAGAACTTCATGATGACCATGCCCTCCAGGGCCAGCGTGCGCTCGAGCCCCACGATCTCGTCGTACGCGCGCCGCCACTGCTCCTCGCTGGCGAAGCCCTCCACCCGCTCGACCAGTACGCGCCCGTACCAGGTGCGGTCCAGCACCGCCACGCCGCCCCATCCCGGCAGGGCCGGGCCGAAGCGCCAGAAGAAGTGATGACGCTTCTCGTCGTGGGTCGGCGCCGAGAACGAGGCGACCCGCACGTGGCGGTGGTCCAGCTGGGCCGTGAGGCGCTTGATCGCCCCGCCCTTGCCGGACGCGTCCCAGCCTTCGAACAGCATGCACACGGGCGGCCCGAGGCGGCCGTCGCCGATCAGCCCGCCCAGCTGGAGGCGCAGCGCGCTCAGGCGCTCCTGCGCCGCCGCCAGGCGGTCGTCCTGCTCCTTGCGCCCCAGCTTGAGGCTCAGGTCGACCTCGTCGAGACGCCCCATCAGGCCGCGCGCGGCGCCGGGCTGCCGAGCGCCTCCTCCACCGTTGCCAGCTCCATGTCCACTCCCTCCGCCACTCCGGGATGGGTGATCCTCCCACCCGCCACGTTCACTCCGGCGCGCAGGCCGGGGTCGATGGTCAGTGCCTCCCTGACACCCTTGCCCGCAAGCTCGAGAACGTACGGCAGCGTCGCGTTGGTGAGCGCGAAGGTCGACGTGATCGGGACCGCGCCGGGCATGTTGGTCACGCAGTAGTGCGTGACCCCGTCCACCTCGTACGTGGGGTCGGAGTGCGTGGTCGGCCGCGAGGTCTCGAAGCAGCCGCCCTGGTCGATCGATACGTCGACGAGGACCGCGCGGCGCTTCATCAACCCGAGCTGCTCGCGCGTGACCAGGCGCGGGGTGCGCGCGCCCTGCACCAGCACGGCGCCGATCACCAGGTCCGCACGCGGCAGGAGCTCCTCGATCGCGAGGATCGACGAGAAGACCGTGTTGGCGCGGCCGCCCAGCGCGATGTCGAGCCCGCGCAGCTGGTCGACCGAGCGGTCGAGCACGAAGACCTCGGCCTCCATCCCGATCGCGATGAAGGCGGCGTTCATGCCCACGACGCCGCCCCCGATGACCACAACGGTGGCCGAGGCCACGCCGGGCACGCCGCCGAGCAGCACGCCCCGGCCACCCAGCGGCCGCTCCAGCATGAAGGCGCCGGCCTGGGTCGCGATCTTGCCCGCCACCTCGCTCATCGGGGCGAGCAGCGGCAGCCGCCCCTGCCCGTCCACGACCGTCTCGTAGGCGATGCACGTCGCGCCGGAGTCGCACAGCGCCGATGCAAGCTCCGGGTTGGGCGCGAGGTGGAGGTAGGCGAAGAGGCTCTGCCCCTCGCCCAGCATGGCGACCTCCTCCGCCTGCGGCTCCTTCACCTTCAGCACAAGCTCGGCCCGCTCGAAGACATCCCGCGCTTCGGGCACGATGGTCGCGCCCTGTGCCGCGTACTCTTCGTCGGAGATCAGGCTGCCGTCGCCGGCGCCGGACTGGATGATCGTCTCGTGGCCGTGGACCGCGAGCTCGCGCACGCCCGCGGGCGTGATCGCGACGCGGTACTCGTCCGCCTTTACCTCGGTTGGGACGCCGACCTTCAATGCTTCACGACGCGATCCCAGGCCTCGGTGAGGACGTCCCGAAGGATCGCTTCGATCTCCTCGAACTGCTCGGTGTCGGCGATCAGCGGCGGCGAGAGCTGGATCACGGGATCGCCCCGGTCGTCGGCGCGGCAGATCAGGCCGCGGCGGTAGAGCTCGCCGGACAGGAACCCGCGCAACAGCACCTCGGACTCCTCGGCCGAGAACGTCTCCTTCGTGTCACGGTCCTTCACCAGCTCGAGCGCCTGGAAGTAGCCTGCGCCGCGCACGTCGCCGACGATGGGCAGGTCCCGCAGCCCCTCGAGGGCCGCGCGGAACTCGGGCTCCTTCTCGCGCACGTGGCCGCACAGGTCCTCCCGCTCGAGGATGTCGATGTTGGCGAGGGCCACGGCCGAGCAGACCGGATGGCCGCCGAAGGTGAACCCGTGGGAGAACATCGCGGTGCCCTGCATGAAGGGCTCGGCCACGCGGTCGGACACGATCAGGGCGCCCATCGGCGCGTAGGCGGAGGTGAGCCCCTTCGCGGTGGTGATCAGGTCGGGCCGGTAGCCGTAGCGGTCGCACCCGAACCAGTGGCCGAGCCGGCCCCACGAGCAGATCACCTCGTCGGAGATCAGGAGCACGCCGTGGCGGTCGCAGATCTCGCGGACGCGGTCGAAGTAGCCGTCCTGGGGCACGAAGCACCCGCCGGCGTTCTGCACCGGCTCGAGGATCACGGCGGCGACCGTCTCCGGGCCCTCGAAGAGGATCCGCTCCTCGATCTGGTCCGCGGCCCAGAGCGGGTCGCGGTCCTCGGGCCAGCGGTACGAGTTGGTGTTGGGTGCGTGCACTCCGCCGGGCGTGAGCGGTTCGAACTGCGAGCGCAGGCCCGGTATGCCGGTGGCGGCGAGCGCCCCCAGCGAGGTCCCGTGGTAGGCGATCTCGCGTGCGACGATCTTGGTCCGGGCGCCCTCCCCGTTCATGCGGTGGTAGTTCCGCGCCAGCTTCCACGCGGACTCGACCGCCTCGGAGCCGCCCGACGTGAAGAACACGCGGTTGAGGCCCTCGGGCGCGAGCGAGGCGATCCTCGCGGCGAGCTCGATCGCCGGAGGATGCGCGTAGCTCCAGGTGATGTAGAAGCCGAGCTCGCGCGCCTGCCGCGCCGCCGCCTCGCCCAGCTCCGCGCGACCGTGGCCCGCGTTCACGCAGAACAGCGCCGACAGGCCGTCGAGGTAGCGCTTGCCGCTCTCGTCGAACACGTAGCAGCCGTCGCCGCGCACGATGATCGGCACGTCGTGGTCCGCGTACGCGCCCATCCGGGTGAAGTGCATCCAGAGGTGGCGCTTGGCCAGCTCCTGGAGCCCCCGGTCCGAGCCCTCCTGGGGAGTGGTGAACTCGAGCTTCGTGGCCATCGCGCTCGTATTCACCCTACTCCGCCCTGGATAGGCTGGCGGGCCGTGGCGACCTACGACCGGATCGCGGAGCTGCCGATCGAGATCGAGCACGTCGAGCTCGAGGGCCTCGAGCTAGCCGTCACCAAGGAGTTCGTCCGCAAGACGACCCTCATCAAGCTCAGCGGGCAGGGGCACGAGGGGGTCGGCGAGGACGTGACCTACGACGCGCTCGATCACATCGCGCTCCAGGACGCCGGCCCCCCGGATCTGGTCGGCTCTTTCACGGTCGGGTCCTTCTCGGAGCGGCTCGAGCAGGCTTCGCTGTGGCCCTCTCCCCCGGTTCGCGACGTGTCGCAGAACTACCGCCGCTGGGCCTTCGAGTCGGCGGCGCTCGACCTCGCGCTTCGCCAGGCAGGCAGCTCCCTCGCCGGGCACCTCGGCCTCGATCCCCGCCCCGTCAACTTCGTCGTCTCGATGCGGCTGTCGGCCTTCGACGACCCGACGCCCGACCGCGCGGACCGGGTCCAGCGGATGCTCGAGAGTTACCCGACCACGCGGTTCAAGCTCGATCCCACCAACAGCTGGACGCCCGAGCTCGTGGGCGAGCTGGTCGCGACCGGGGCGGTGGATTCCCTGGACCTCAAGGGGCAGTACTCAGGCACGCCGGTCGACGTCGAGACGGATCCTGAGCTCTACAGGCTGCTGATTGAGCGCTTCCCCGATGCTTGGCTCGAGGATCCGGACGTCAACGACCAGACGAAGCCGGTGCTGGATCCAGTCGCCGACCGGGTCACCTGGGACGCGCCGATCCACTCGATCGCCGACATCGAATCGCGCCCGTGGCGGCCGCGCATGATCAACATCAAGCCGTCGCGCTTCGGGCCTCTGCGCGAGCTGTTCGCCGCCTACGACTATTGCCGCGAGAACGGGATCCGAGCGTACGGCGGCGGCCAGTTCGAGCTGGGCCCGGGCCGCGGCCACATCCAGTACCTGGCCTCGCTGTTCCACCCGGACACCCCGAACGACGTGGCCCCGTCCAACTACAACCTGGCCGAGCCGCCGCCCGGCCTCCCCGTCAGCCCGCTGGAACCGGCGATTGAGCCGGCCGGCTTCCGGTGGGACTCGGCGGGCGGTTGATAGCTTCCGGGCCGTGCCGTCGGATCGCTTCGTAGCCGCGCTCAACGAGCAGATCGCGAACGAGTTCGCCGCCGCGCAGCAGTACATCGCGATCGGGGTGGACTACGACGCGCAGACCCTTCCCCGCCTGGCCGCGTTCTTCTACGCGCAATCGCTCGAGGAGCGCAACCACGCGCTGATGATGGTGCGCTACCTGCTGGACGTGGACGCCCGCGTGGAGGTCCCGGGGATCGAGGCCCCGCAGCACGACTTCCTCGACTGCGTCGCGCCGGTCGCGCTCGCGCTCGAGCAGGAGCGCCGTGTGGGGGATGAGATCTTCCACCTCATGAAGATCGCCCGCGAGGACGGCGACTACGCGAGCGAGCAGTTCGTGCAGTGGTTCGTGAAGGAGCAGGTCGAGGAGGTGGCCTCGATGTCTGCGCTACACGACGTGGTCTACCGTGCCAAGGACCAGCCGCTCCTCGCCGAGGACTACCTGGCGCGCGAGGGCCGCGGCGACAAGGGCGGCGACCCGACCGCCCCGCCGGTGGCCGGCGGGGCGCTCTAGCGGCTACAGCGCCAGCGCGAGCGGCTGCTCGAGCAGCTCCCGCACCCGCGCCAGGAACTGCGCGCCGTCCGCCCCGTACAGGATGCGGTGGTCGCACACGAGCGACAGCGTCATCTGGTCGCGGGGCACGATGCGGCCGCCGTCGTCGACGGCCGGGCGCTTCTTGAGCGAGCCGACGGTGAGTAATGCGGCCTGGGGCGGGTTGATGATGGCCGTGAAGTAGTCGACGCCGTACATGCCCAGGTTGGAGACCGTGAACGTGCCGCCCGAGACCTCCGGCGGCGTGATCTTGCCCTCGCGCACCTTGGCGATCAGCTCGCGCGCCTGGCGGGCGATCTCGCCCAGCGACTTCTTGTCCGCGTCGTGGATGGTGGGCACAACTAGTGCGTCCTGCGCGGCCACCGCGATCCCCACGTTCACGGCCGAGTACAGCTCGAAGCGCCCATCCCGGTACGCGCCGTTCACGCGCGGGTGCTCTCGCAGCGCGTTCGCGCAGGCCTTCACGATCATGTCGTTGAATGACGGCGCCGGATCTTCGACCTCCTTGAGGCGGCGGCGCAGCTCCACGCACAGGGTCATGTCGACCTCCATGTGAAGTGCGTAGTCCGGCGCGGTGGCCTTCGACTCGGCCATCCGCCGCGAGACCGTCCGCTGGATCCGGGTGAGCTCCTTGGTCTCCACCTCTCCCTTGGCCCCCACCTCGACCGTCTTGCGCTCCTCCTTCGGCGCCGCGGTCTCCGCCGGCGCGCCGCCGTCCCCCTTCGCCGCGGCCTCCACGTCCGCCTTCACGATCCGCCCGCCGGGACCGGAGCCTTCGAGCTGCGCGAGCTCCACCCCCATGTCCCTGGCCATCCGGCGAGCCACCGGCGAAGCCTTGACCCGCTCGCCGGCGCCGTTCCCCCCGGCTGCGTCCCGTTCGGCAGCGTCCCCGCCCAGCGCGCGCTCGGCCTCGGCCGCCTTGGTCTTGGCCTCCTCGGCCTTCGACTCCGCCTCGGCGGCCTTGTCCGGAGCATCCCGATCGCCGGAGGGCTTCTCCCCGGCCTCGCCGATCCGGGCGATCACCTCGCCGATCGGCAGCGTGTCGCCCTCCTTCGCGACGATCTCGATCAGGGTCCCGTCGGTGTCGGACTCGTAGGTCATGTTGGCCTTGTCGGTCTCGATCTCCACGAGCGGCTCGCCGCGCTTCACCTCGGCGCCCTCCTCCACGATCCAGTTGAGAATCGTGCCCTCCTCCATCGAGTCGGAGAGGCGCGGCATGGTCACGTCGGTGGCCATCAGACGTCGCGGAAGGTGGCCAGCGCGGCCTGCACCACGTGCTCGGGATGCGGGAACGCGGCCTGCTCGAGCGGCTTCGAGTAGGGCATCGGCACGTCGGCGCCGGTAACCCTGCCGACCGGAGCGTCGAGGTAGTCGAAGGCCTGCTCCTGGATCAGCGCCGCCAGGTTCGCGCCCACCCCACCGTGGGGCCAGCCCTCCTCGACCACCACCGCGCGGTTGGTCTTGCGGACCGACTCGAGGATCGTGTCGAGGTCGAGCGGTCGCAGGGTGCGCGGGTCGATCACCTCGGCCTCCACCTCATGGTCGGCAGCCAGCTCCTCGGCCGCCTTCTCCGCGGTGAGCGCCATGCGGGAGATCCCGATGAGGGTCACGTCGTCGCCCTCGCGGCGCACCGCGGCCTCGCCGAAGCGCATCGGCCCGCCGTTGTCGGGGACCTCGCCGCGCTGGCCGTACAGCGACTCGTGCTCGATGAAGATGACCGGGTTGTCGTCGAGGATGGCGGCCTTGAGTAGGCCCTTGGCGTCGGCGGCGGTGGTGGGCACTGCCACCAGCAGCCCGGGCACGTGCAGGTACACGGCCTCCAGGGAGTGGGAGTGCGTCGGGCCGAGCTGGTGGCCGGCGCCCTGCGGCATCCGGATCACCATCGGGACCTTGACCTGGCCGCCGAACATGTAGCGGATCGCCGCCGCGCAGTTAACGGTCTGGTGGAGGGCGAGTAGCGAGAAGCTGATCGTCATCAGCTCCACGACGGGTCGCAGCCCAGCCATCGCGGCGCCGATCCCCGCGCCGACGATCGTGTTCTCGGAGATCGGGGTGTCGCGGACGCGCTTCTCGCCGAACTCCTCGAGCAGCCCCTGGGTGACCTTGAAGGCTCCCTGGAAGACCCAGATGTCCTCGCCCATCAGAAAGACGTTCTCGTCGTCCTGCATCTCCTCGCGCAGCGCCTGGTTGAGCGCCTCGCGGTAGCGCATCGTCGTCGTGGGCATCAGGTGTCAGTCGCCTCCGCCCTCTTCGTCGCGCTCGTCGGCGGCGGACTCACCCTCGCCCTCTTCGCTTGCCCGGCGCTGGCGCCGCCGCTCCTGGGCGTCGCCCACGTT